>NZ_JBGSQZ010000217.1:0-8430 GCF_041737865.1 Chamaesiphon sp. | reverse complement strand
GTAGATCTCTGGATATGTCAGTGCCCAGCGAACTGTCGCAGTCTCCCACGGTTTATGCACCGCACCAAGTTCGTTACCGAGGTAACGAGCGGGTTTGAGGATTTCAGGAGTAATGAGACTATCTACTGCAACTGCCACGATCTTGCCTCTGGTTTACGTTTGTTTGGGCGATTATTTATCGTAGCGCGGATTTGGTGATGTGGCGGGGGTGGGGTTCGATCGAGAGTCAGTATAAAACTATCAATTTAATTTATTATGCGGCTACTTATGTCAGATTAGATGGGGCTGATCATGGTAAATTCGTGCTTGACTATAGAATTGCTTTGCACTGTCAGTACTGGCAAAATCTCTTTTAGGAATATTGTATGTTTCTCTTGCTATTGTTGTTATAAAAATATAGTTATCATCTTCGTCGATTCTTTCAACTGCTGCCCATTTCACATAAGACTGGTTAATGGAAGTTGATTCGATTATTTCTTCTTCAGTTAGTTGAATGTTATGTTCGCCAAGAACACCATTATTTTTCTTCAATAATTCGATCGAATATTTGTCTATCAATGGATAGACAATCTTCAAGCCACCAAAAACAAATAAAACCATCGTTGATATTTCAATTAACATCAAGACAATACCAAATACTGTAAATTGACCTCTCAGTAAGAATCCAATACAAGGAGCTAAGACGATAATAAACATCGTGATATTATTTATACGCTTTATCAGAGGTGATGTCTTTCGTGCAAAACGTTTAGCTATAATCAAATCTTTTTCGGTAACGTAATAGGTAATTTCCATTTAGTCTATCTGCTATTTATTTCTGTATTCTTGATATGCGTCAATTTTGCTTATATCAAGAATACCCCAACGAGCTGCTGAAATTAACTCTTCAGTTGATGCTGTTTCGATCGACTGGTGGGTTTGGCATAGATTTCTGGTACGATCGAGATTAGATTGCATAAACCAGCCCCTACGGGTTGATGGGATCGATCTTTTTCTACGGTGTTCGATCTAGATCTTATTCTAGGGTTTGTAGGGGCGGGTTTATGCTAGAAATATCGAAATATACAGATAAATTTTGAACGAACCCGCCCATCATCTCTAGATATGTTCGATGATTCGGGTTTATGGATTGTAGATTCGATCTAGGCTGTGGTTAGAATTTGGGGACTCGATCGAGATTGGGTGCTGAGGTAAAATCGGCTAAAATGATTGTATAGTTGCAGGTTCGACCAACTGAATATTTATGAATGCTTATAAAATTCGATCTATTGTTCTGGCAGATGGCTCGATCGTCTTGAAGGGATTACCTTTTAGCGTTGGTAAGTCAGTAGAAGTCATCGTGCTGGATGATGTATCTTCGCAGGAAGCAGCAAATCCGCCAGACGAACGCTGGAAATCTTTACAAGGCTCTGTCACCCGCTACGACGATCCATTTGAGTCAGCTATTCCCGTCGAAGACTGGGATGTGCTGAAGTGATTTTACTTGATACGCATATTTTGATTTGGTGGATCGATAATAGTCCGAGATTAACTCAACGCCATCGACAAATTATTCAAGAACGACAAGATGATGGATTATGTATTAGCATTTACTCTTGTTGGGAAATAGCCAAGCTGGTAGAGTACGGAAAATTAGAGTTGAAGTTTTCGATTGAAGATTGGTTAGAAATCGCATTGTCTCACCCAAATTTGAGATCGATCTATCTAACCATCCCCACTATTATCAAATCGACCCAATTACCAGGTTTTCATAAAGATCCAGCCGACCAGATTATTGTGGCAACTTCAATAATTTTAGCAATTCCTTTATTAACAGCAGATGAAAAAATAATCGCTTATCCTGATGTCACAACACTTGGCTAATTAATCTCGATCGTGAAGCTTTTATATATTAATATGAACTGATTCCAGATTCTTGTAACCATTCCTGCATTTTTGCTAGGCTAACTGGTTGTTCGGCTCGACGTTCCGCAACAATAGCTAGATCGTGAAGATCTTCTAACATTTGCTCGTATTGCTCGATCGATAGAATAACGGCTGTCTTGTTTCCTTCGCGATCGATGATGTATTGTTCTTTTACTGGTGTACTCATAATGATTGTGTTGGTTAGGAGCCTATAATTATCGTACCTCGATTCGGAGCGTTGGCGTAGCCGCGCCGCAAGGTAATCGAACCCGCCCATCATCTCTAGGTATATTCGTTCGCGGAGCGTATCGGAGGTAATCGATGGCGGGGTTAGGATTTGGGGACTCGATTACCTCCGGTACGCCAAAACGAGCGATATTAGACGATAGCTAATTGCCTAGACGATCGAGGGTATATTAGACTTATCTATCTGGAAGATTGCAAATGTTTAAAAGAATTGCAGCAGAAGCTCTTGGTATCAGTGATATCGGTATTATCGTGGCACCTGCGGATTATGATAAGGTCGCTGCTGATGATTATGTATTTCATGAAGATGGCGAAAAGATCTTTTTCTTGATTAAGTCCAAGAAGGATGAGTATTGTTTTACAAATTTAGCTCTGATTCACGTCGATGGCGATTCAGCAATTTCTAGTAAGCGGGCAGTTAAGCGGTATGATTATTCTAGTCACAAAGTATCACAGGTATCGATCGAGACTGCTGGAACGATAGATTTAGATGTCGAACTCAAATTTGTCTTAGCAGGTGTGACTCCTTTTAGTATCGATCTCGAAAAGAAGTGTATCGAAGCACTAAAAGATATTTACAAGGTGTTGATTAGTATTGGTAAAATTCAGGCAAAAGAGGAAATTGCTCGTAGTAATGCGTTAGTTTGTCTACAATCTATATCCTCGATGTACAAGATCGATAAAATTGAAAGTGAGGAAACGATCGTCAAGCATTATAATGCGATCCTCACTAACTTAAACGCTATAATGCTGGAACGATATACTAAACGTGACTTTAGTAATATTTTTGACAAATATATTCAGCGTTAGAGCGGTTCGGAGTAGGGATTAGAATTTGATGCCTCGATTCTCCACAGGAGAGGCTACGCCAACGATTAGTGGCAAAATTGGCGTTGCCTAGTTAAATTAATTCGTCAGTAACTAACGTCGCAGTCCTTGGCGAGGAGATCGCAGCATGGCAGATCGGGTGAGGGCATCTCTGACTGAATGAGCATCTGCCCAAGTAAGTTGAGATATTGACTAGTTGATTACTGAACTTTTGAAGGTATTTTTTGAGTACAGATCGATATTTATGGCGTAAGTCTCAGGCAATCTGCGAAAAATGTCTGCGTAGGTTGAGCCGATCGAGTCAAATATGTTACGGCTTGGGTACCAAAATAGTCGATCCCAGCCCCGATCGATCGCTTCAATGCGGCTGTCTGGGCAATTTACAGCTATTTAGATGGAATTTTTGGACAAATTCAAATCTGTGGGCGATCGCAGCTAGACGAACGAAGCAAAAAGTAATAAGATTCACGCAGTGGTAGGAAGCCTCGTCTTTATAAGGTGAGGTCTTTTCCACCTTGTAGAGCTGTGGTAGATGAGTGTGCGGACTAAAAGTATTAGCACCTAGCTTCGATCGACGATCGCGACTAGGGAACAATAAATAAAACCTGCACGATCGTTGAGTATAGTTAACTGCATATTCGATCCATTATTTATAATTTGGGGGCAATGAAGCTCGTGGGTTTTTTCAAGCGCTTTTCCTTATCCAGGGATATGGGTATGGACCTGGGAACTGCCAATACACTGGTCTATGTATCTGGCAAAGGTATCGTTCTGGCAGAACCTTCAGTGGTGGCGATCGACCAAAAGACTAAAATGCCTCT
Organism: Chamaesiphon sp.; assembly: GCF_041737865.1. Taxonomy (NCBI): domain Bacteria; kingdom Bacillati; phylum Cyanobacteriota; class Cyanophyceae; order Gomontiellales; family Chamaesiphonaceae; genus Chamaesiphon; species Chamaesiphon sp. Next base: position 4,630 of record NZ_JBGSQZ010000217.1, on the reverse strand, counting down.
AGCTGTGGGTGCTGAAGCCAAAAAAATGTTGGGACGAACTCCTGGCGATGTCATTGCGGTGCGTCCGCTCCGTGATGGTGTGATCGCCGACTTCGACACAGCAGAAATGATGTTGAAACACTTTATTCAACGTGCAAACGAAGGGAGTAACGTGATCAGACCTCGATTGGTAATCGGGATTCCGAGTGGGGTAACTGCGGTAGAACGGCGCGCGGTGATGGATGCAGCACTCCAAGCAGGTGCTAGTGAAGTATTCCTGATCGACGAACCGATCGCAGCGGCAATTGGCGCGGGTTTGCCTGTGGCTGAACCGACTGGGAACATGATTATCGATATTGGTGGGGGGACAACAGAAGTTGCGGTGCTGAGTTTACAAGGTTCGGTAATCAGTGAATCCGTGCGGATTGCTGGTGACGAGTTGAGTGATTCGATCGTCAACTATATGAAAAAAGTCCATAACCTAGTGATCGGGGAACGGACAGCCGAAGACATCAAAATCCAAGTTGGTTCTGCATATCCCACTCCTGAGGATAACGAGATTACCATGGAAGTTCGCGGCCTGCATCTTCTGTCTGGATTGCCACGTACAGTAACGATCAAAGGCCCCGAAATTCGTGAAAGTATGTCGGAACCCCTGTCGGTGATTATTGAAGCTGTCAAGCGAACCTTGGAGCGGACTCCACCGGAGTTGGCATCTGACATCATCGATCGCGGCATCATGTTGGCTGGTGGCGGTGCCCTCCTCCGAGGCATCGATACACTGATCAGTCATGAAACAGGGATCGTGACTCACATCGCCAACGATCCGCTCACCTGTGTAGTTTTGGGTACTGGTAAAGTACTCGAAAACTTCAAACAGCTAGAGCGAGTCTTTAGTGGTCGATCGCGCAGCCTCTAGTCAATTACTTGGGTGGAGGGAAAATTTAGGTATTCCCTCCACCCCAACTTTCACATAACCAATCGATCGCAACCGACAAACAACAAGCAACGAACCATGTTTACTTTGCGCCGCTGGTGGGACAAAAACGCCCTGAAATTATTAGGATTCGGGACGATCGTTGGTGGTACGTATTTGCTGCTGCAAACTCAGCACGCACTCGTATTTGAAGCGTACAACGCCATCTCTCAACCATTTCAATCCCAAAGGCAGATCGATTATCTCAAAACAGCTAGAGTGGAGCAACTCCAAAATGAGCTGCAAGAGTTAAAAAATCAAAATCAACAACTCAAACAATTAGCTGATTATAGTGCGACAGTCCCAAACAAAGGAATCCTCGCACCGATCGTCCTCCACAGTACCGATAATTGGTGGCAACAGGTAGTCATCGGTCGTGGGAGTGCCGATGGCATCGCGCTCGACCATATCGTTGTCGGTACTGGCGGCGTTGTCGGTCGGATCGTCAGTGTCTCCCCACATACCAGTCGGGTATTATTGGTGAGCGATCCCAAGAGTCGCATGGGTGTAGCGATTAGCCGGACTCGAAATATGGGGATCTTGCAAGGAACTCGCACCAACCAAGCTGTATTACAATTTTTTGATAAACGTCCAACGGTTAAAAAAGGTGATGTAGTTGCTACTTCTGCTGTGAGTCAATTGTTTCCCACGGGACTGGCTGTAGGTAGGGTAATTGAAATTAATTTAAATAAATCCCCCGCTCCTGAAGCGATCGTGGAATTTACAGCACCATTGAATGCTCTAGAATGGGTGACAGTTCACCCCCACGATCCTCGTGCAGTGGTACCAGTAATCACTACTGCGCCGCCTGCGACTCCGCCCAAATTACCAGCCAAACTTCCCTAATTTGGGGAAATTGTTGAGATAAGGTTAAATCGATCGTCATGAATATTACTAATTTACATCCTCTAGCTCGAACTGGACTTGTGGTGCTGACAGTTGTTGGTTCGGTAGGCTTGTGTCTGATCTTATCGCCTACCCGCTGGCCTGGGATGGAAATTTTGGGAGTTGGGCCGAGTTGGCTGGTGATGTGGACGATCGCGTGGAGTCTCCAGAGATCGCTGTGGCACGCAGCTACGGCGGGGGTAGTCCTGGGACTGATTCAGGATGCGATGACGTTCCCTGCGGCGACGACACTGGGGACTATGCCTACTCATGTGCTGAGTCTGACAACTGTTGGCGTCCTGACTTTTTGGCTATACAAGCGACGCTATCTGGACGATACAATTTTGTCAGTCAGTATTGGTACTTTCCTCCTGACGCTCGTTAGTGAAACGATTACTGGGTTACAATATTTCATTGAAGTAGCGATCGAGCAGTCGCTCGAAACCAGCATCGATAGCTTTGGTTATATATGGGCTAATCAATCTTCAGTTATCCTTATTTCGGCAATCCTCAGTGGCTTATGGATGCCCATCCTTTACTATCCATTACATCTATGGTGGCAACGAATAGGTGCTAATAATAAATTGACTTAAATTAAATATGTAGAAGGATAATGAGAGTTTCATGAGTTACTGTCTCAATCCTGATTGCTTGCGCCCCGAAAATCCGCCTCAGAGTAACTTTTGTCGAAGTTGTGGTGGTAGATTGAGATTGCGCGATCGTTATTTGGCAGTTCAACCGATCGGTCAAGGTGGATTTGGGCGAACGTTTAAAGCGATCGATGAAGACAAACCATCTAAACCTTTTTGCGTTATTAAGCAATTTTTTCCGCAGGTACAAGGAACCAATGCAGCGCAGAAAGCGGCAGAGTTATTCACTCAGGAAGCAAGTGCTTTAGAGCAGTTAGATTATCAAAATATTCCTAAGTTACTTGCCTATTTTGTTACGGCAGATGGTCGTCAATATCTAGTACAAGAATTTATTGACGGTCAAAATCTTAAAGCTGAGTTAGAACAGCAGGGCAAGTTTTCAAGTGCCCAAGTCCGAGAATTGTTGACAACAATTTTATCTACTTTAGATTATATCCATCAGCGAGGATTTGTCCATCGAGATATCAAACCTGAAAATATCATCCGTCGGACTGACAATCGCCAGTTGTATCTAGTCGATTTTGGTGCGGCTAAAATGACGACTCCCGATCGATCTCAACTGCAAGGAACGACAATTGGGACGCCGGAGTTTATGTCTCCAGAACAAGGTTGGGGGCGAGCATTTCCGTCTAGCGATCTCTATAGTTTGGGCGTAACTTGCCTCAACCTTCTCACTGGAGTTTCACCTTTTAATTTATTTGACGATCTTCGGAGCCAATGGATCTGGAGAGATACTTTAGCTGACTCGATCGAGCCAAAATTAGGGATAATATTAGATAAATTAATCCAGCCTAGACCGGTCGAGCGCTATCCAACTGCGCGAATTGCACTCGATGCTTTAGAGGAATCAGTTATCGATGTACCAGCTAAGATTGTTAGTAACGAATCTAATCTAGTTAATCCACCTCCAACTACACTCATTCCAGTAATTAGTAATATTAATAATTGGAACTGTGACTATGTATTTGAATGGCATCGAAAACCAATTAATGCGATCGCGATAGCTGCTAATGGTGAATACTTAATGAGCGGTGATGATGGGGGAACTGTAGCAGTTTGGAACTTAACAATGCCCCAACAACCGATCGCGACTTACCGTGCTAATAATTCAGTGTATTCGGTAGCTATTAGTCCAGATCGCCGTCAGATCGCTAGTGGTGACAAACATCGTCGCGTCCAACTCCGTCGTCGGGACTTAATTAATAATTCACTGCAAGAATTACGGGCATTTAGTAGTTTAGATAGTCATCAGGGATTTGTTTATAGCGTTCAATTTAGTCCCGACGGAAACATCTTAGCTAGCGGTGGTGCCGATCGTCGGATTAGATTATGGAATCCAGCTACGAGTAAGATTATCTATACTCTCGATGGACATCAAGAGTCGGTGATGGCGATGCAATTTATGCCAAATGGGAAAATATTAATCAGTGCGGGTGCAGATCGGACGATCCGCTTTTGGGATTTGGAACACAAACAATTACTCAAGACAATTGAGGCGCACGAGCAGACGATTCATGCTCTAGCAATCAGCCGAGATGGGCAAATAATTGTTAGTGGTAGTAGCGATCGAACTGTTGGCGTGCGGCAATTGGGTTCGTCGATCCACCATACTCTACAAGGGCATCAGGATGGGGTGGTAGCAGTCGCAGTTAGTATGGATGGCAAAACGATCGCTTCTGGCTCGATGGACGGTGTAGTCAACCTTTGGGATACCGCTACAAAGCAATTAATTAATAGTTTTCAGGCGCATCAAAGTGCCGTCAAATCGATTGTTTTTCACCCACTCGTTGGCGTAGCCTCGGCTTTGCCGAATCGAGCATTGATTACTGCTAGTTGGGATCGGACGATTAAGGTATGGCGATCTACTAGCAATAACTAATGTAACGTCAATCTGTTCCAAGCGAAGCGGTAGGCGAAATATACTTGTGGGGTACGAATTTTACTAGTGAAGACAAAACCCGGATCTGGGGGTCGGAACCCCCAGACCCCCCGTTGAGAGGCAGGGTGGTTTCATACAAGGAAAGAAAAAGCAGTATCAACTTGATTAGCCCATAAACGCAAAGCTTGTGGGACAGTCCGAATGCCAGCGCGACGAACCAAAGTGACAATCCAAGTAAAGAAAATAGCCCAATTAACAGGA
>NZ_JBGSQZ010000179.1:0-31258 GCF_041737865.1 Chamaesiphon sp. | reverse complement strand
GACCATTAGTCCCAGAATTACCAATTGTTGCGTCGTCGATCCACCTACCGCCCCCAACCGTACCAACTTAGTCAGCACTGCATTGTTCTGAATTGCGGGATTATTGCACACAGCAATTGCCGTATCGAGTACAAATCCAACTCCACAAATAATGTAGGCATCCACCATCGAGAACACTCCTGATGTCCGAATTTGATGCTTGATCATCCGCTCTTGAATGTCGTCATCAGGATCTAGGCTCGTGCGTTGCTTGGCAGCTCTGCGCCGAGTCAGAATCTTCTCTAATGCCTCTCGATTGCCTCGGACAATTCGGGGATAAAGTTCGGCAAAGTTAACAGCGAGAAACAGCGCAAACGCCACGGCATTCAACATGATGTCACCGATTAACTTCGCATAATCATTAAAAATCCCCCATCGGAACAAGTCAGCAAAACTCCGCCCAAACAAGAAGAATTTTACAGTGCCCACAAAAGCAGGCATTCCCACCCAGACTAAAAAGAGTGCGAAGATGAAACAGAAGAAGATCATCACTTTATTGACGATCGATAGTCCATCAACTACTCCCAAGCGATCGACGATCCACGGAATTAATTTCCAGGCGATCGAGCCAATGACGATCGCGACAACAACAGCAACAACAATTCCAATCATTTTGCTCTCTCTTGAGTCTTGATTTTTACAGAACCGCTATACACCCGCATGGCAAACTCTTTGACATCTTTCGGCTGACCTGCTGAAATAACCTGAGTCAACTTTCCCCCCTTAACAACTCCAAATTCACCTTTGCGCGAGCAAACCCGCGTTCCGTCAGCAGCATCAACGATCGTGCCGTTCTTTAAGTCGGCATATTTAGTCCGATCGGTCGCGTCAAGAGCAATATTACAACCCTCTTCAATCTTGGCTTTGGCTGCATCACGATCGATTTCATCATGCAGACTTTGATACTCGATTGCTCTAGCTCTGTCTCTGAGTGACTGATTTTCACTATTTGTCTTGAGAATACTGGGGAAATTCAGTAGTGTGGTAATCGTGAAGCCAGCCATGAGGAAGCAATTGACAGGATTTTTCTTAACGTAGTGCTTGATGTCCATGATTTTAATAGCTCGGTCTTGCCTAGAAATTAATTGGGACTGATAGATCGACGATATTTGGCTTCGGAGCAACCAATGATAATGGATGTGTTGGTTTGGTCGGATGTTCAGTGGCTACCTCATCCTGCTTGAGCAATTTCAAGGCTCTCAGTGCCCGTTCGCCATGAAATTGCAACAAGTGAGAGAACACTTCACTAGTCGTCGCATGAGGACTTAATTCGGCGGCAATTGCCGAAGCAAGCGGTACGTGTTCTTGGTACAACACCCCCCTAGTCGAAAGCGGTTTAGTGTTGGTCATCGTACATACTCCATCCCCAGCAAGGCGACCAATTGGGGATCGATGAAACAATCGTCATTACTTGGGGGTAAAAAGAACCGCCCACCCGTGCGAATCTCATAACTTTTAAGCAGCGGCGCAGAACCGCCCACCATCATAAAATTGCCCAAATTCGGCGCAGCTAGCCACGCATCTTTAATCGACGCGCTAATTTCATTAATCCACTCATCCACACATTCCCCGAAAATCTGGCGAAAGTTAGCTTTGTCTCGCACCATGAAACTCCGATCCTCGATCGCATCCATCACTATACTGATATCTAAAGCTGTACTAATCTGCTGTTTGACATAAGGATGCTTGACGATTTTTTTCGCCAGTGCAATCGTCCCCAAGTCATTCTGGAAGCTGATGTCCAACTTGTTGCCATCGGGATCGAACGCGAAGGCATGAATATTTAACCCCCCAACATCTAACACTCCGTTGGAATAACTCAGATCTTGATACAGCCCCCGCTCTACGGCGTACCAGTAGGCTCCCACTGCCTCGTCAACTGTCTTCACCGACTCGATCGTCACTAGGCACTGGATACCGTTACAGACGTACTCATGCGTCCCAATTAAATTATGCAGAATTTGCTTGCGATCGCCAGATAACAATAGCGGCGTGGCAATACAGAGTTCGCGAATATAGGTAGCTGGACGCGGAGTGAGGGACGCTAGCAAGAAATACTTGAGCAAGTCTACCTTGTCATAGCTAAAAGTATTCTGCCCCGATCTCATCTGTGCTAGTCGCCCGACAACGCAGCTCTTGGACTTCCCGCCAAACTCCCTGAAGGTTGCCACCGGAGATTCAAACGTACCTTTAGGTAAATCGCCTTTTACCCAGGCAATACAAGAACGGCGAACGACAGGAACGTCGATACCTTCTTTGATTTTCCCAGCTCGGTTGCCACCATCAAAATAGACTCGATCGATAATATGTTGATTATTCATCTTTAAAATTTGTGAGTACCACAGCTTGAAACTGGTTATTCGGGCTGGGGCAATTACTGTTGTCTTCTTTGTCGATCGATCTACTTAGGCTTGTTTGCCGTATATACTCGACACTTACTCTGGCGATCGTAAATAGTCCCAGCTAATTTCCATACCTCGCCATACCGATAACTCCGCGTGGGTTGAGCTGTAATTTTCTGATATAGATCGGCTTTGACAAACGCCGATTCAACGCCATTGCGTAACGCTTGACAAGCTTCACCCTCGATCGCCGCTAAGTAGCTGCGAGTAATTAATGGTGCTACTACCTTTGGCTGGTTTGCTTTCGGCTGTGGCACGTAAAGATTCAATTCGGTTGGACTAGGCAACGTGCAAGTTGGCAACGCGCTGGCGGGACTGGTAAATCCTAGTAATACTATCGAGGCTAAAGTAGCAATTCTCATGATAAAATTTGGTGTCCTTATTGATTATTAATGGGGATAAGGCAAAAGCAGTCGCAATCTGTCCAAGGGGAGCGACTGCTTTTGTCGTGTCAGTCTATGTCAATCTATGTCAGAAGGTATAGTTCCACTTTATCCACTACCTCCACTCAGGTGCATCCGTAAATATACGGATTTATAGCGATGATGTTGGCAATCGCTTATAATTTTAAGGAGAATAGACACGATCGGAACTAATGGCAAAAAACGCTCGGCTGCGGGTTGAGATAGAGTATGGGATTAAGCCTCATTTCAAGGCAAAATGCGCGATTGCCACTCCTAAGATCTCAACATCCAAGCAAACGGAAGCCCTGATGCAATCGTGGATCGCATCAGACAGCCAAGCTTTAACTAATCAGGCAAGGATTGCAACTGGATGTAATGAGATCCAAGAAGAATTAGACATTGAGATTGACGAACGAGTTAAGGCTCAATTTGCTAGTAAGTGTGCGATTGAGACAGTAACTATGGGCAGAATGTTGGAGGTTTTAATTATCAATTGGCTCGATTCCTAATTGGATTGAAATTCAATTGTTCCTGACTTCCAAACACCAACAACTTGAGCAATCGGAATTTTTGCACAAGACTGATAATTAGCTAGTTTTGGATGTCTGGTTCCAGTTTGCTCTAAGTAAGTTTTTCCCAGTTCGATTTCGATTGCCCCTGTAGTTTTTTTCATCACTAGGATATCGCTAGTGGCTAACTGAAGAGTACTACTAGCGCAACTTACTCTCAATCCAAAATATTCCCCAACCCATATTAATGTAAGGTCGGGAATTTGGAGATTGAGGTTACTTAAAATAACCTGATTTTGAGCTTCGACTCTACCGACGATCGGCACACCGAAACCCCACAAAGGCAGCGGCTTGAGGTATTCAATTTCATCTTGCCAATAAATTTCTCGTCTAAGTTTAAGTCGAGTGAGGACTCTTTTAACCGATTTAACACTTGTACCCCTGCTTATACCCAGCAAATTCAAAGATGGCGGTTGTCCAACTTCAGCAAGATAATCTTTAATATATGTGAGGAGATTGAGATCTTCTACTTTGAGCTGCGAGTAATTTAGTCTGCTTGTTTCTATTGTGGAATACATATTTTAATTAAGAGTACCTATTAAGATTATAGCAGTTTAAAACTAAAAATAAAATTTCTAAGTCTTATTTAATGTGCTCAAAAAATGATATTTACCTAAGCAAAATGGGCATAATAATAGATAGAAACTAATTAAATTTTATTGCTTTTATGTCAAGTTCAGTCCAGCTTTATTTAGCAAGAATTAATAAGATCCCATTACTGACTCAGGAGCAAGAAGTGTTGTATGGAAAACAAATTCAGCAAATGCTCGTTCTCGTCAAGTCGAAAGAACAAATTCAGGATCTAGATCTCCAACAGTGGGCAGACATACATCAGATGACGATCGAGCAGCTTCGCCACAATATTTTAATTGGCGAACGAGCAAAAAATATCTTTATTCAATCCAATTTGCGGTTGGTAGTGTATGTTGCCCAACAATATATCCGACAAACCACCCACCTCGAACTACTCGATTTGATTCAGGAGGGCAGTATCGGACTAAATAAAGCTGTCGAGAAATTTAACCCAGCACTAGGATATCGTTTTTCAACTTATGCTTACTGGTGGATTCGCCAGAGCATCAATCAATCAATCTCGGAAAAAGGGCGTGAGATTCGATTGCCAACTCACCTGCGTGAAAAATCCAATCGGATTCGGAAAACTCAAACACATCTAACTCAAAGTTTAGGGAGAAGTCCCAGCACAACTGAAGTTGCCGCAGCTTGTGACATGAAATCTGGAGATCTACGTCAAATTTCCACTTGGATGCAGCAACCATACTCCCTAGACGTAAGGATTGGCGATAAAGAGGAAGCTAGTTTTGGTGACTTTATTGAATATTTAGGGATCGATCCTGAAACCTATGTCGATCGTCAACTGCTCCATGATAGTGTCCTCAAATTATTAACAGTCCTCAATCCCTCACAGCAACAAGTAATTATGTTGCGCTTTGGTTTAGACGACGGCAATCCCTTGACACTGGCTGAAGTTGGCAAGATTATGAATCTCAGCCGAGAGCGAGTGCGAAAAATTCAAGATAAAGCAATATCAATACTTCGCGAACAACGACAAAATATCAACTGGGAAAATAATTAGCTTAAATAAGTTAAAATAGAGCTATATTCTCACCCATAACTGTACGATGAAGCCACTCACAAATAGTCGGAGATCGATCTTTTTAGAGGTTGCTAATGCCAAGGAGGGAATTACTAAATCAAAGCTGTGCCAGCATAGCGTGTATCGCGGTGGTAGCATCAATCGAATTCCACATCATCTCGTCGGGTTGCAAGAAGAAGGATACATAAAAGTGACCAGAAGTTGTCGAAAAGAATACTTGTTTAATATTTCAAAAAAAGGTGCGAGAATGCTAGCAATACTACAACCTTAGATTAATAAGTAGGGTGGCAAGTGTTGAAAAATTGTCTCGAATAAAACAAATATTTTATAATCATCGACTGAACCCAATCGTGAGAAAATCATCGAACTAGTAATCTCACCAAACTTACTAGTGTATTCTAAGGCAGTTAAATCTAAAGCAGGGATGACATCGTAAGCGTCTGGCTGAGTAAGTTTCTGGAGAGTTTCTAGGCTGAGTCGCGCTCTTAAATCTTCCCAGAAGACATTATTGAATTCTTGACTTTGAAGATAGATCCGCTTGACTTGTGGATACTTCTGCGCGAGTGCTTCGACTTCTGAGATCGTGCGATCGCAAAGCCTGACAATTGGTGGTAACAGATACCAAATGTAAATTTTTGACTTTGTATTAGCTGCGTATCGCGCTAGAAATTCACGAATTTTGCCGATATTCATCCCACTAATTACTGGAAACTGAGTATCGGCAATGAAGCCATTGAGCTGCCACGTTTCTAATCGATCGAATTGATGAGCTGCTGTAGGGCAACCATACACAGTAAAAATCGATCGCAACGCTCGATCGATTAATTCTGCGCCGAAACCTTCAGAAATTAAGTGAATTGTGCTCATCTAGTCTACATACCCAGTTTCTTTTAAAGCTTCAATGTTATGATTTAACCAATCTTCAAGATCTCCACGACTAAATTTATCCACTTTCGTCCCAGCAATAATCTCTCGGTAGGGCACTCCATTACCAATTTCATCGATAATTGGCGGCATCGCTTCTAATTCAGAAATAGCCGTTCGAGAAAACCGCTTTTCTTTAAGCATTACCGATAGCTCCTTAGAAAGTCGGAACACTTCCCAGTTGGGAATTACACTAGTAATCCCCTGATTAAAAACGGCAACATGCTTGATATGGGGGTATTTCTCGATAAATTTAGCAAACATCTTCTGAGAATCTTCACAACCAGGGATGCACCACCAATTAATCATGTCGAAAGTGCGATCGTCTTTTGAGAGCAGTCGATCGATCCGATTAGAATCTAACAGAAATTCAAAGCTGTCATTGGCAGGTAAAGAAACGATTACGTCTTGTTGGTAAGTATCGATAATTTCTAAAAATCGCTTGCCCAGATAGCGTAATTTTGGGTCGTCGGAGAAAATAATTTGCTGAGAAAGTAAGCCCGCCGCCCCCTCATTAGTCTCACCCTCTTGTTCGAGATTATCTAAAAAAGTTTTTCTTGACATCTTGCCAGATGCTGGTTTTAGCCGCGATTCCCACTGAGCTACGATTTCTTTATCGTACAGCCGCGCCACATTATAATTAACATCATCAGCATCTATTAGAGTAAATTTTTTGCCCAACTGGTGATAGGCTTCGCACTGTATCCGCGCTCCGGTTGTTTTGCCAATGCCGCCAATTTTGCCATTCCAGATATGCACTCTGGGTAATCTGTTGCCTGTAGCTGCGTTCATATTCTGTTCGGGGTTAGTTTCAGTCATATCGATTTTAGTGGTTTTTCTAGCTACCATTATTTAATCTCCAGCAAGCAACTAATCTTTTTGTCCCCTGGGGCTTTCGGGTTAGACTTACTGGCTTTACTCACGCATTCGGCTACCGACTTATTACCCGATGCAAACGATCGTCTCAGCAGTGCTCCGTCGGGCGTACTCAACCATTCGAGGATTGCACCATCAGCACCTCTAGAAGCTGATAGCTGGCGGGGAAAGAGGATGAAGCTCGACAGGATCATCGCAATTATTATGCCCCCCGTACAGCCGATCGATCCGCTGAGTAATTTGGTGCTAGCGTTACCAGCTTTACCACCGCTTTTTTTAGCAATGGACAAAAGTTTTTGCTGTTCCTTTTTAATCTCCTTCATCTCCGCTTCCCGTTGCGCTTTTTCTTCGTCCCACATTAGTTTTAGAACGTTGGGAATTTCAGTGCTAACACCATGTAGATGTTCGGTAGCCTTAGTAACCGTCTCAGCCATCGCCAGCGCGTAAAAGCCTCGATCGTCGGTACTTAGCGTCCGACTCTTGACGAGTTCGTCGAGATGAGTGAGTAATTTTTTCTTGTCATCCACCGCGTTTGCATAAAAGGATAATGGGGTTTCTGGCGATTGGTCTGATGGCTGTTTTTTCGACGACATATTTAAACTGGGGCATAAACGTCAATATTGCGCGGAGTGAGAATCGAATCATTACCGGAATTTGAGGCATCTGCCAGCCCTTCGATCGAGCTTTGAATCGATAAAATCTGCTTTTCATTTCTTTTAAACATCGATCTAAAAGCTTTGGCAGATGCCAGTAGATCTTCAAAACTTACCAGCCCCTCTAAATCCTGCTTTTTTACCCGCAGTACCGTGTTAATGACTACCTGCTGGATCTCAGCACCGACGAATCTCGCCGTTTCGTCTGCCAGTCGTTGCCACTCATATAGGTCGAAAACTAAATTCCCGTCCTTAAATCGGGGATCGTAATGACTCAAGAAAAATAAGAATTGCTTGACTCTAGCGTTATCATCAGGAGCAGAAATTTCCCACACTCGATCGAACCGTCCCGCTCTGGTTGTCTCAACGGGAAGATGTTCGATCCGGTTGAGGGTGCCGATTACAAATACGGGAAAATCCTTATCTTGCAGCCACGTTAGCAGCAGCGCGAGAATCGGGCGATCTTCGAGGCTAAATAACTTCTCGATTTCATCCATGTAGAAAATACACGGAGCGCACATCTTAGCAATTTCTAGCACTCTTGCCATCGCCTCAATCCCACCTACCTTAATCTTGTCGATTTCCAGCAGCAGCATCGGATAACCCAAAATTGACGCGATCGCACTAGCACTGTAAGTTTTACCCGTCCCTGGGATTCCCGCCAGCAGCCAGCCCTTGGGGAATGGTAAGCCCACTTGTCTCGCGGCTGCGCTAAATCCAAATTCGAGATCGGCTACTGCCTCAACCAAAAAATCTAGCCCGACGATTTCCTTAAATACTGGTGTCGGCTGGTATTTTACCCCCAGCAACAGCAGCCGTTCGTTCCGATAGGTTTCGAGCGATCGAGCGGGGTCTGGGGTGAGGATTGCTCGTTCGATGCCTCGGCGTAAATCCTCTCGCGCTAGTCCCGTTGCCAGCCGGACATTGCGATCGTTAACTTCTAATCCATAGCGATCGAACAATTCTCCAATCTCCGCAGTGGTCGGATATGCCCACCGATATTCCCGTACGAACCGCGATAGCTCGATCGGTAAGGGAGTATCATCGGTTTGGAGGATGATTAATCTATAGGATTTCCCCAGCAAAAATAAGTTACTAAACTGCTCGTAGATTGTCTGACGTTCGCTCAATCCGACTGTTGCGAGTGCGGAGAGATAATTATCGAGCAGATGATTGCCACCGTAGAAAGGGGGTTCGATCGCTTCAAGCAGTGTCTTGAACGGAGAAAAGCCGAAGCTCTCAATGTCCCCCGATTCGACTCGAAAACTCCAGCGGTGGCATTTTGGCAGTACCATCTTGAGCTGTTCGACGATCCATTCGCGATCGAGGGGATTGCAGCGGATCAGGAGGATTGACTGGAGACTGACTAGTTCAGCTAACCAATCTAGTGCCCCACTTTGGCAATCCCCTCGATCGCGATCTTTTAGTTGTTCGAGCTTACTCATCGATTTCGTGCCTCAGCTCCAACTTCCCTGTCGGGTGCTGCTCGATCTTCACCAAAGTCGATATTTTCAGATTCCCTGTCGGGTGCTTCTCGATCTTCTTGAGGTCTTTCCCCAAGTTCGATCCCGCGTTCGATTAGAATTGCTTTGGCAATTTCCTTAATTCGTTCGGGATCTTTAAGATCCCGACTCGCAGTAAATATCCCCTCCTTGCTCACACTACCAATTTTCTCTGGTGCTGATTTAGGATCGGCTTTGATCGTAATAGAGTAGGAGCCATCCTGTTTATTTGGGACATTTCGATTAAACTTGTGCCCCCCAATATCTTTATTGGCAACTCTGGTATTGAGATTTGTACCTGCTAATTCTTCTCTGAGTACAGATTCTTCCAGCACTGCTAAATAATTTTCAACCGTCGGCTCCGATGCTTTCATCGTTGGTTCGTTGAGCGACTGTGCCGTTGGACTATCTGGCTCGATCCAATCATAATCACCAACATCAAGGTCATCGTCGTTAGAAAATGAGTTGCTATAGGGATCGAAAGATTCAGACTCAGGCATATCCCGTTCGATTTCAATCTCAAGCTGGGGACTGGGAGCTTCGGGCGATCTAATTTCTTCTTGAGGGGAGCGTAATTCTGCCTCTGGATTGCGAATTTCGGCTTCGGGCGATCGCTCAGTCGCTTCAGGAGCGCGGATGTCTACGTTTATTGGTGGCTGTTCTGGTGATTCAGTTGCTGGCTGTTGAGTTTCAGGAGCAGAAACTTCACCTCGCGAAACTTTGACCTCTTTTTTCGGGGCGGCATATCGCTGGGCATAATCCCGCAGCTTATTTAACCCCATCTCGTCAGTCTTACGAATTTCTGCTAAAACATTGGGATCGCTAAAGGCACTAGTTGTTATTTCACCCTTCTCATTGGTTTCAAATAGCGTCTTCCCGTCGAATTCAATCAGGAGGTTTTTCCCTGCCTCCCCAGGTACGATCTCACCTTCTCTCCCCTCCAGTAAGGCTAAAATAGCTGCTGCTTCGGCTGAATCTAACGGACGCTCGATGAATTCGCCTTTATCGTCGAATCCATATAGTAGTTCCGATTCTGCTTCAGCTTTCTTAGGAAGTTCGGGTTCTTCGGTTTTAGCTGGAATCTCTTCCTCTAAATCGGGTTTCCGTGCTGTGGGTTCTTCAGGTATTTTCAGTACCTCTTCATTCCGATCGGGTTCGGGTTCTTCAAGTTCAGGTTTGGCTGGAAATATTTCTGCTTCTGGAGCGGGTTTGGGTACAGGTTCTTCAGGTATTTTCGGTACCTCCTGATTCCAATCGGGTTCGGTTACTTCTACTTCTGGATCGATCTCTACTTCAACTTCAGTTTCACCTAAATTTCCCACTTCTGGATCGATCTCTACTTCAGCTTCGGGTTTGGATATCTCAGTTTCTTGCGATCGCTCTAATGCTTGACTTACCGCTCGCGCAATTTCGGGCATTTTAGTTAAAACTTTATTAATCTCTGCCCCGCTTTCATTCATCTTCCCATCTTTATAAGTGGTCTTAGTCACTCCTTGCTGGGGGTCGTCGCGGGTAACATTAATCATGTTTCCTTGATAGCGAGTGACTTGATACTTCTCACCATCAACTTCCACTGGCATCGTCAGATATTTTTTGCGTGGTAAAGTACGATCGAGCGATTCAAATCCAGATTTACCCGATCCCCTTGGATTTGGATCTACTTTGGCGACTGCTGGCTCCAAGACCGGACTAGCTTTCTTACTTATTTTAAAGCTCGGCTGTATTTGGGCTGCTGCTTTCTTACTCACAGATAGATTACGTTCGGGTTCCTTTCCACCCATATTTCTAGCGATAGCTGCGGCAACTTCAAATGCCGTTCTAATTGTTTGGTCTTTGCCTTCTGCTGTTAAACTGGCGTTCTGCTCTAATTGACTCTGAAGATCTGACATTGTATTTTAATTAGTAATTAAGGTCTTGATTAATATTTCGATGGTAACAGTCGATCTAAAATTTCGTTATATTTAACTACTTTCTTACTGTACTCAATGCTTAATGTTACTAACTTTAGTTGTGTAATAACTATTGGAGCTAACATTTTAATACAGGTTAATAAAATTGCCGACTTATTATCTGTTTGGCTAGTAGTAACAGCCAGAAATTCATTGTAAATCCAGGTTGGTAGGCGGTTTCGATTACCAATCAGTCGCGTGGTTAAATTTGGTAGATTCAAAATTTGACCGACCATGAGTGCATTTGCAAGTCCAGGATCTGCTTCTACTCTTGCCACCCATTTAGTTAATAGGAATGCCCCAGCTAGAATATTGATATGAGGGAAATTGCACGAGTCGTCCCAACTAACTCCAGATCGATCGGCATTCCTAGCAATTGTTACTGCTTGTGTGAATGCACCAACTAAATCTAGATCGTCTGAGATAAATTCCAATGGATTGAAGTATGGAGCTTCATAGTTGGACAAATGCGGATGCTTTATGTGCAGGCGGCGACGACGTAAAGTAACAGTCCGAGCTTGTAGATTTGTCATCAGAAAATAGTTAAAGATTGGGAAATGGCAAACTTACTTAGTAATCTCTTTGAATAGTTCCAGCAAAAATATAGCTACTTTCGGTACTATTTTCACTGAGAATATCTGCCACATTATCGGGGCTTAAATCGGCAATCCCGTCCTCAATATAAATATCAGAGATGAGGTACAGGCGATCGGGAATTACCACGAACCCATAGTCAGCTTCGGCATCTGGATAACCCGCATTCGTTAATATCTCAACCAAATGTTTACCACTAACGTACAGTGGTTCTGTAGATAAATCTCGCCCATCGAGTAGTTCATCGCGATTTGCTAAAACATGCAGGTGTTCGACGAGCACTTGGCACTTTTCGCGGCAACGATTGTCAGCCACCATTGCTTCAATACTTCGCATTCTGGCATTATAGATTGCCATCCCAATCGGATCTTGAGCGTGGACTCGGTTGGAAATTAGATCTTTAAAGTAGATTAAAGTTTCACCTAGATGAATCGCGTAATAGGTCTGTTTGAGTTTGGGATCTATTTTGACTCGATAGAGGATATTATCAACAAAGGCAGTTAAACACTGGTAGTTGGTGCGGACGTAAATTGAGGAAGAATTATTAAACATAAGTTATGAGTAGGTTTAGAATGTTGGTGCGTGAGGATTGACAATTTCTGCTAAATCTTTCTTATTAAAATTAGGACTTCCATTTTTCATAAACTTAGGTGGAATTGTGTAAACTCGCTCTGACTCTATCTTCAGATCGGAAATATCTTGTCCACCTTTGTTAAATTTAGCGATGATTTGCTTACCTGTTAATTGGTCTTTACGATTGGTGCTAGTGCTACCACCTGTCGTGGCTTCAACTGGTAGCAACTGTTCGAGTAATTCGTTGTATCGTGCCATCTCCTCGCTATAGTCAATGTCATTAGCATCGGCTTGAGCTGCCTCAATCGTGCTAATAATTTCCGCAAACTGAGCTTTATTTTTTGCCTTAAATGCGTTTGATTTTTCCTCGTTAAAACTGAACTGATGCTCGTAAGGTACTCCAATTTTTTGCTTATTACCAACACCTGGAGATTCGATAATACAGTGCCCTTGCGGGAATTGGCGGATAACATGGGCTTCAATCAGGGGGATGCGATGTAATTGCCGACTGGTAGACCGAGAACTACCGCCCTGTTTGCCACTATTAATCGACTGAGATTTATTCTCTAGATCTAGTTCCTGCTCTCCCAGTGATTTTGACAAATACTGAGCTGTATCATCTTCCCCTGGGTTAAACCAAATTTTGGTCGCGCAACTCGCAAGAAAGCCTTTCGACCATTCTCGCCCATACCGCGCCTCAATCTGCCCGATGTATTGAATTCCGATAATCAGGGATGCCCCGTTGAAACGCTCTTGGTTGAGCCAATCGAGGACGATTTTGAGTTTTAGGGTAGCAAATTCGTCGAGCGAGATCACAAGTGGCGTGGTGCGCCCTGGCTTGAGATTGCGGGAGATAATCTTGTCCATACAGGTAGCAACTAGGGGAATCGTGCTGTTACGATTATCCTTGTCTACCCCGAAAACAATCATGTGCTTCCCATCAACTTTGAGCGGGTCTTGGGGATCGAAATTAGGGAAAGTGCTAGTGCCACAGAAGGCAGGTAAGTAGTTAGGCAGAGTAACAGGAGCAAGTGTTTTCAAGCACGTCATCAAAATACCCGACTCGGCACTGCTTTTCTTTTCAGGATCGTAGCCAGATGTCAACACTGTAAAGCCGCCAAATATCCACGCTGGAATTTTAGCTTTATTGGCAATTAACCGCTTAGTCAAATTGGGCAAGCTGAGAATCTGATTCACCATCAGGATATTCGCCAAGCTAGGATCGGCAAGTTCGCTGGCTACCCATTTGGCTGCGGCGAAAGCACCAGACAAAACGCTCACGCTGGCAGGATCGAAGAAGTTATCTTTCTTGGCATCTGATTCACCCGTGTTATCCGAAATTATCGCCACAATTTCTCTACATCCAGCAGCATCCTTACTGTCTTCAAGCAGAATAGCTTTGATGCGCTCGATCGCATCTTCAAGATGTCCAAACTTCTCTAGCCCTTTACCAATCAGATCGAGGATATTAAATACTTGCGAACAACGTTTACCAGGGGCTAGTATCCGCACTTGATATCCGTGCTTTATTGCCAAAGGAATTACTGTCTCTGCCTGACCACCCTCACCAAATTTAAAATCATAGAGAACGATCGCATAACCCTGGACAATTGCCGACATCACAGCAGGATCGCCAAAATTTGCTGTTTTACCAGCTCCCGCACCACCAACAAATAATACACCCCGATTGATTTGGGGAAACATCACTCTAGCATTGAGCTTATCTAGCGCGGCTGGGGCACCACCAATCGGCTCAGTGATAAAGTAGGCAGCTTTATTAAATTTTGGCTTGGCGATTGCAGCTTTGGCAAGTTTGTTACAGTTAGAAATTTCCCCAGCATTTGCCCACCGAGCAGTGGCTGTCTTGCCCGTTTTACCGTTTCTAGATTGGTAGATGCTTACCCCTAGAATGACTAAACCTAGCCCACCCGTCATCACTAACGATGGATCGATTCCAGTTGCTGGCGGTTTGGCTGGGGTTGGAACTTGACTAATTTGGGTGGCAGATTTCATAATCCTCGACTTTGCCATTCAGTGGCTGTAGTACCTTAAAACATCCTGGTTTGGCAATCGCCTCAAATAATTCACCATTGTCTGGTAGCTCGAATAACTGGAGCGGTTTGAGTAGTCCCGCATTGTTTGCTACCACATACAAGCACCCTGCCTTCCCGCAGGTTTTCTGAGGGAAATTAAAGCGGTAGGCGATGAATTTTTGCCCACCGCTCTCAAAGGCTTTAGCTGTCAATCCTTTGGCGACGGTATCTGGTGAAAAGCTGCGATCGGTACGAACACTTTTGGCAGTGATTCGCTCAATTTCGGCTGGTTTGGCAAGCTGGCTAGCGGGAAGATAGCTGCTGTGGGGGTTTACTTTCAGCAGGACTAAGGTACCAACTATTGCAGCAACGGCAGTAGACCCCAGACTTAGCAGCCCAATTAAGACCAATTTTCGTTTAGCCATCAGCCTACAGTTGCGTTGAGGGTGGGACTCCAAGCACTAATCGTATTCGACCCAAGTAAGGTTGCTGGTAATGTGGCAACTGAAACGCTGGGGATGCTCGGTAAGCTGGGCAATCCCAAGCTGGGGGCAGGAATACTTGGTAAGCTCGGCAAACTTGGGAGACTAGGTAATCCTCCAGGCATCATCGTTGCAGGGGTAATTATCATTGGCAACAGCAGATTCGCCTGTTTTTCTGATGCGGGTAAAGGTAAGGGAATGGGGATAAAATATGGGGAGGCTTGAAATCCTAAGAATGGGACTGTATAGCAAAATCTCAAATTAAGCTGTTGTTGAATCGTACCCGCTGCCGCATTTGGAGATTCCGCCGACCATTTCGACCCACAACCATTAATGCCGATGTAGGGTACCTCAAATCCGGCTGGCTCCCTAATCCCAGCAGCGGTCATCATATTGCCCAGCAATCCATGTCCTCCTTTGAGTCTTTGACCGATAATCGAATAAGCTCCATCAAGGGGATTGAAATTTCCATGCGGTCCGATCGCACTCAGAAATTCAACTGCGCTACAATTGCCAGTACATGGAGCATGTGGTTCTTTATTACTGCCACTAGCAACATTAATCCCCCCAGCGACACTCAGTTTTGGCTCCCCAGTATGCACTGTATCGACCTTGACTAGCTGCATCATGCTGGGGATCAGATCGATTGTCACCAGCTTATCTAGTGATAAATCGGGGATTCCTGGTAAGTCTATGGCAAGCACGGGCAAGCTGGGCATTCCTGGGATGTCTGGTAAGCCGATGCCTGGATAGTCGCCAAAGGGGATACTAGTAATTCCTGGGAGATTAGCAATTGGGGTATTCGCGAGGATATTACTAGGAATCGGCAAGCTACCTAAAGCACTACTGGCTAACGAGCCAATTGTGGCAGTCGGATTGCCTAAATTCCAATTGGGAAACACCGCGTTAACTGCAAGTGCGGTTAGTTGGGGATTTGCAGTGAGGACGGCAGCTAACGGTAGCTTGCCGATAAAAGGGAGCTTATCTAGATTTCCAACGGCTAAAGCCATCACACTTCCACCTGCATCTCGTACTGCTGTTTCAGGCGAGTAGTTTTTGGCACTTCCCATCATCATCAGTAGCCCTGCTGGAATCGCTGCGGGTAGTGGGGTGCCTGCTGGATAGGAAAAACTGGGGATTTGGGGGAGGTTGGGATCGGCAGTATAGGTCGCTGCTGATGTGACTGGGGGCGAGTTGGCAAGGGTGGCTGCGGCTAGGGCTGCTCTGAGTGCGGCATCCTGTTGAGCGGTCATGGTTGCGGCAGTAGCAGGAGTAATAGTACCCCAGACTGTAGCGATCGCAACTAGAATAGCTAAAAATCGGTGGTACATGATGTGTCGTCGGTAGAAATCGGGGGGATATTGGCAAGATTGGATTTAAATCGATGTCCACATTTCTTGATAGGCTGGCATTACAAACTTAATAAAAAAGTTTATAATTGGAAAAATTCCCGTAATTACCATACTTACAGAGCCGCAAAATGAAGTTATTACCATCCCTTTAAATGTCACTCTAAAGATGAGCTTGCGGTTGGTATAGACATATTTTTTTAGATTAGTCCAAATATCTAAAGACTCTAAATCTAACTGGCGATCGATAAATCTATCTTTCATAAAGTCTATTAATTCTCACTCTATAAGGACGAGGTTAGTGAAGTTTATTTAGGAGTTTCTGTCAGAGTTTGATAGGTAAATTTGGAAACGACACTGCCACCACTGATAACCATAACTAGAGCTAGGCTCATCATTACTCCGATCGCAATTTTGATAGCAATCGCTTTTAGCTCGTCTAAATCCTTGTCACTCATCTTACTTACCCGATCTAAATAACTGATTAGTTACTGACATTCGATCGGGTAGTAGCTCTGGCGGTGCAGCAAAGACGATGGTGCCATCATCGTTGTAGGGGACTTTAGTAATATTTACCACCACGATCGATCTTTGCCCTTTCGAGTCGATTAATCTCACCTTCATCGTGGCGTATCTAACTTTTCCCTGTGGTCTGGCACTAATTGCAATTGCCGTCGCATTAACACACTTATTTTTATTGCAACCATCGGCAACAAACACAAATGAGTTGCGAAAACGTTCGGGGTTATCCAAGAAGATTGTCTCAATTTTCTTGTCGGTATTCGACCAATCTAGTAGTTGTCCGTTGTCGTCGGACACTTCGGCTTTAACCCGATCGGTATTGGCATAAACAGTGGCAGCGTGGGTAGCTGACGGGAAGGCAATGGCGATCGCCATTGCTGTTAGAATGAATTTGAGCATGATGAAAATGGTAAATTACTGTCCGTGAATAAAGTTTTTACCGAACTGGGAAGAAATGGTGGGAAATTAAATTGAGTTTAAGGCAAATTAAAGGTTACACCTTGAGCAACGTAGACATTAAGCTGTGTCCCTGGTGATAAATAAGCAACTTTGCTTTGTTTCTCTAAATTTGCAGCAAGTGCCTTAGCGTTATCAGCATTTCCCTGAAGAATTGAATTGGAAAAACCCGACAATACAGCTCCAAGGATGTTCGGGTTGCTGTTATTAGATTGGGCGATCGTCGCACCATTCCCGATTGTCACAGTGCTACTAGTACTACCTTGAATTAAAGCTTTGCCGACTTCAGAAAGGGTACTAAAGATCGCATTATTGGTATTTGCCGATCGCAAGGCATCACTATTAACATTTTCGATCTTCGCCATTAACGGGCGATTATCAGTTCCCGTAAGCGTAAAAGCACCTGTGGGAATGTCAATTTCCGAGTTGTTATAGATGACCTTCTTAGAAATGCTTTGTACCATGCCATTATCAGCGACCGACAGCTCGAACTCGATTGTCGTCCCAGCGGGAAGGTTCCAGCCAGAACCGACTTGAATCGCTCGATCGATAACGACGGTTGCGTTATTCTTGAGAGCTTGTTCCAACTGCGATCCCAATTGGGAATTTGCAGCAATTAGAGTATAAAAGGGAGTCAGAAGTCGCCCCGATACCACTGCTCCTGCTGGCAAGCGGAGGACTGCTTGATTACTGCGATTCTTGGCTTGAGCGATTTGGGGTGCGGCTGGAGCCACCGCTGCGGCTATTGGATTCGAGCTAACTTCTTGTCCACCGTAGATGGAAAGAGCAGCAGCTTCATCCCAAGTTGGTTGCGGAGGCTTACTATAATTTCCGGTTGGCTGAAAGGGCGATTGCTGCTGGTATGCGCGTGGTTGTGTCACCAAGCGCGGATTACTGGCAACTGGGGTGAAAGCTGAACGAGTAGCAATCTGCGTGGGAGCGCGAGGTACTGGTGCTGGCGCAACTTGGCGCAATTGACGGGTATTATTTAACTGGGCTGTTTCTTGCTGGAACGCCCGACGCGATGCTGCTAGTTTAGTGTCCTCCTGGGCTTGAGCTTGTTTAACAGTATTAAGTTCGAGTTGAGCTTGGCGAAGTTGTCTCTGGGTGTTATTTAACTGAGCGGTGTCAGTTGCTGTGGGGACGGTATTAATAACTGGCGTACTTGGAGCAGCAGTTGGAGTTGGCGTGGCTGGTACACTCCCATCTTTGGCGGGGAAAGTAGCAGGAGTTGTGCCTGTTGTAGTTGGGTTAGTTGTGGTAGTGGGTGCGATCGCCTTGGCAGCATCCACTTTTTGCTGTTGCATCGCGATACTCGCTTTGAGATCGGCTATTTCCTTCTCCTGAGCGGAAGTTACTTCAGCTTTGGGAGCTTCTTTGAGTGTGTCGGGCTTTTTAGCTTGCTGCTGCATCTCACCAGCTCCCCATAACATTACGGCGATAGTTAAGCCTAAAGTGGGTAGGAGGATGCCCAAAATGAACAGGATCTTGACAAAAGGCTTTTTTTCAGTTGGAAGCGAGTCGGATTCGTGTTCGACAACTGCTGCTGAATGAGTGGTAGTACTGTACATCGAAGATTCAGTACCGCCGTCGAATGCTTCATCTTTAGGGATAGACGATGGGGGTTTTTGCCCATTTAAACCCACACCCATTTGTCCTAAGACGTGCTGGAGATTTAATTTACTAGTTTCTGGTGGCATTTGATTAATTACTTTTTAGTAGGAGTGAGGTTGGTAATATTGGTGACTTCTAAGCCCATTGCGCGTGCGGTCATCACTGCTTTAGCAATGCCAGGATCGGTATATTGTTGGGCAACTTCCGATAGGATTGGTGGTGGGACGGCTCTGAGAGTGAGTTCTAAATCCACGCGAACTGTGGCAGGTGGCGTATTTTTACTGTTGGCAATGAGTTGGACACCCGTGACTTTAATTTTCCAACGGTCGCTGCCGATGGCTTCGGGTTCGCTCAACTGCTGGGGGACGTACATTGTTTCAACTTGATTTGAAGAACCACCTTGGGTAATTTCCTTGAGTTCGCTCAACTGTTTGCGGTAACTCTTGGCAAATTCGGGTTCCATTCCCAGTGTGTATCTAAATACGGTGGTCGGAATTTTCCCTCCACCCTCTAGTTGCATCCCTGGATCTGGGGGAGAGCCTTTTTCAGGTAAATAGCTGCGCCAAGTGTACAGTTCCGATACAAATTTCTCGGCAAATAGCTTGATTAAAGCAGGAGAGCGGGTATTTCCGGTGAAAAATTCAATGCTTTCCATCTCTCCGTTGCTACGGGCAATCACAGTCGGGAAAGCGCGGGAATTTGCTGTTCCCAGCATCCCCATCGTTATCAGTCCGAACAAGAGATTAGTACCGAGCAGTCCTAGAGCGAATAGTCGCCAACCAGTAATTCCGTTCTTCTTCTCAATTTCGGCAGCGCGATCGTAATATGCTTCAGATGGGGCAGATAAATCCTCGGAGTCCTCCTGCTGAAAGGTTTCCAGTTCGGGCAAGGGTTTAGGTCTACTGGAAATCGGGATGGCTCTAATTTTAGGTTTCATTAGGATTTTTAGAGAAACCCCGTCGCTTTATTTAATTTCAGAACGGGGAAGGATAGGAAGTGTTGAGAATCCTCGTATTTTTATGTCGGGAAATGTCAAATTTAGATATGAGAGATAATTTTAGTCACAGAACCAACAACGGCTTGACCCGCTTGTTCGGCAAGTTTATAAATCCCGAAAGCTCCACCTGCTGCTAATGCACCTGCTATCGCTGGAGCAAAGAACGCTGACGTGATCTCGGTAAAAAACAGTGGCAAACTGCCACCTAATGTACTGTTAAGAATCAGGAAGGCTCCGCTCAGAATTGTTAGGCTCCACTGAAAAACTCCCAGCGACCACAATCCAGCAAACCAAGCTTGAAGGGGAGCTGGGTAAACAATTGAAAGTGCTAGCGGGATTGGCATAATTGTCAGCGCGAGGGCAAAACCAAACTGGGCAATTACACCGACTATTGCTTTACAAGCATCAAAAATGGCTTGTGGGACTGCCATTAGTGCATTTGCTGCTTGTTGACCCACCCAGCCAGGAAAACCGATAACTGCATTTGTGACCGCTGCACCAACGCCAATTATGTCGCCGCTACTAAGGCTAGCTAATACTCTTGCACCTAAATCAGGATTTTTAAACTGGGCAGCCGTTATTTGACTGCGGAGTTCTGTCTCGCAAGTTGTATACAGTGGATTTGGAGTATTATCGGCTAGATTTCGAGTTATTTTAGAGCATTCGTCAAGTTTTGTGGTAATCTTGCCGATGGTTGCTTTATCGGCTCCCATGTCTAATAACTTTTGATTGATCTTAGCAACAAACTCTAACTGAACTTTAATAGCATCATTAATTCCATTAATTACAGCATAATTACCAATTCCGATCGCTCGACCAAGTGCGCCACCGTTGATAAACATTAACACCAATAAAAAGGTGAAAAAGATTTTGTTGCCATCATGTTTGAGCTGGTGTAAATCTGCTTTGAGTAAAGGGCGCATACTGTACATAAATCCTGCCCCAGCTAAGGTTTTACAGGGAGTAATAATTGCAGTATAGATAGATCCCCCAGAGGGATCTAATACCAAGGCTTTGAAGATCGCTTTAATTGCTGTATCATAGCTAGTTGCAATAGCTTGTATACCAGCGGCGACACCAAGCGGGAGCGCAAATATTGTCGAACCGATCGTTAAAAAATCCACAGTAACCTCATAAATTAAATCAAAGATCCTCAGCGGGGGAGACACTTTCCCCCACCAACTTAATAAAGTCCAGTTGATTCCCTTAACTCTTTAGCATTTTGGCTATTCTGCACAAAACCGTTGTCCATCCGCGCTTTAATTTGAGCGTCACTACTCGCTTTTTCAGCTTTAGCTTGTTCGATCGACAGTTGCGCGCTAGCAATCCGGTTGCCTTGGGCGGAGGTTGTTAGTTGATTAGCTTGCAGCCCCAAGCCTTGACCGAGCAGTGCACCAGTTTGTAACAATGCCTGGTTCGTCTGCTGAATTCTCGCAAAACTACTTTGAGCGGCTACAGTAGCCGAACCGATATTAGAAATCGTAGTGCTGCTTTCGCTAATAGTGTTGCCTGTAGCAGTCAGTACGGCATTTCTAGCCGTAGCAATTGCGTTATTGGTATCGCTGATATTTTTATTTTGGGTAGCGATTTTAGTTGCCATCGTAATTATTTGGGCGGTATCGAAAGGTAGTTGTCCGTTGGATACTTTAGAAATTGCTTGGGCAACATCGTTACAAGTAGTATTGCTCAGGTCGATTTCACCATTTGCACCGACGGTATTACAAGAGAGAGTGCCACCTGCGAGTCCGACATTGTAGCCACCCACCGTAACTCCTCCAGGTGCAACTATAGCCGCGATGGTTTGGAGGGAAGGAAGCTGTCCGTTAGCTAGGTTAGTCAGCATTGGGAGGTAGGTATTAGCGGTATTGATCGCGCTGATAATACCTGGATCTAAACCTGGAATAAATGGGAGTAATCCCGTTAAGCCGATCGCTTGAGCGGGTTGGGGGATGGAAATTGCCGCGATCGCGCCGATCGCTAAAATTCGCTTAACGTATTTCATATTGAATCTTTTTATAAACTAGTTAGTAACAGATGCAGCTTTACGAGCAAGGCGTTCCTCAATGTTGTTAGCAGTGAGGAGAATTAGCGAGGGGGCGAGATAAATCGACCCATGCGTCCAGCGATCGCCGATTTTGAGTAGCCACGAGCTGCGACCAGTGGCTTTATCGGGCAAGAAATCCTCGCTAGCATTTATCCGCGCCAGATCTTCAGGAACTCCCAAAATATCTGGGTTGGTATAGTTGGGCAGACTGTCGCCGATGCGTCCGATCAGGTAGTAGGACATCCCATCTTTAATCTGTGTCCCTCCTGCCGAACTGAACACGCTCTCTGGCTCTTGGGCAGCGAAGAAAATTCGCATTCCCGCTTTGAGTCCGTTGGCGACAGTTTCGGCAAAAGCCAATGAGAGGGGGGCGAGTTTACAACTTGAAGAGGCTTCATCCATGAAAAATACACTCCCCTTCCCGTCGTTGGCTGTGGCGATCGCACGGCGCATGGCGATGACTTGAGCGATGGTGCCAAAAACGATCGCATCGTTGTCATTGCTGACCCCCCGCATCGCGATCGTAATCAGGGGATTATCGAGTTTGACTGCACTGGGAGCGTTGAGGGTTTTGCCGTACACCCCATCGATCCACCCTTCTAGTTGGGCTTTAATAAAAGCAAGAGTATCAACGATTTCGGCGTTGGCATCCTTGATTTTGAGCCATTCCACCCCGCAGAACCGAACGATATCTTGGAGGATGGGATATTCTTTCCACTCTGGACTACCCAGTCCCGCACGTCTAGCGTTATCGTAACGGAGTTGGATTTGACCGTCCTCGAAAAACCGCTTGAGTATTTTTGGCAGTAGAGATGTAACCAAGCTGGAATTGACATTCCGAGCATCCGATCCATAACCCAGTACCATTGCGCGGAGAATTTTGAGGATGTAGCTCTCATTATTCTTTTTGAGATCCGAGCGAGTTTCCTCACTCAGTTCGAGGGAGATCGTGGGGGTTTCCAAGAAATTCATCGGGACGTTGAAGATATCGATATAACTACCTTTGAGGCGGTTAGTGAAATCTTCAAACGTCGATGCGTCCTTGGAAGGCGGTTGGTCGAGGATCGTGTGGGGGACACCTTGAGATAATCCCAGCTCGATAATTTCCGCCATTACTAGGGATTTACCCGATCTGGTTTTTCCCAGTACCATCGTGTGCCCTTTGTGTTTAAAGGGGTCGAAGTAGATGGGCGATCCGCCCCTGGTGGCAATGAATTCCAGTCCGGTACGATGGTTGGATACCGTATTGACGAGGGGGAAATATGCCGCCGTGTAAATGGGACGTTCCCTGTCGCGGCGATCGCGAGTACCAGTCAGCATCGACTTGCCGTAGAAGGGTAGCGATGATGTCCACACTTCATCTGATGTATCGACTTCGAGGATCAGATTGGCTGGAGACAGGAAGTAGGAACTTAATTCCCGTGCGGCATGGCGGAGTTGGGAGGCACTATCGCGGTAGAGGTACATGGTCAGCGCAAACTCTACCGTGGGGTCGCCCCCGATTGCTTTTTTCTCAGCTTCGATTGCTTCTTCGAGTTGAATTCCCGCGCCTACATCGATTTGACCTTTGGCTTCTTTAGCTTTTTTCCAGTTATGGGCTTCCCTAATTAGTTTTTGGTTATTAAACCGCACCCCTGAATCTTCAATGCGGGAGATTTCCAGCACGATCCGCATATCTCTAGCAGCTCGTTTATCGAGCAGCGTCCAGAGGTAGTTAAGCTGGACTTGAGAACGATTTTTCCCATTGGCTTTTTGGAAGCAGCTCGGTTGGGATTTGAGCAGCATCGATCCCACATACTTACCATCGACAGCGACGTAATCTCGATTGCTAGTCGGGATTGCGGCTGGTTGGAGTAGCATTAAGCTGGTGGGGTGAATCCGATCGCGGATGTTTTCAACGATTGTCCCTTTACGCAGGTCGAACTCGATTAGTTGGGGAGCCAGTGGTGGTTCCCGTTCCAGCAGCCTGTCGCCGAAGCGGTTGAGCTGGTTGTAGCAGAATTGCCACACCTCTTCACCCGATAAGGGTGTAAATTTAGCTTGAAGCTTATCGCGAAACAGGTCTTCCCAGGCAAGAAAACCCTGCTCGTAAGCCTTGAGCATGGTCTTATCCACCGCTTCTTGGCGAATGTCATCGATCGCTCCTGATATTTTGTGGTAGAGGTTCATTCCCTTGCGGATAATCTTCTCTAGCACGTCGCTTTTGAGTTCTTCCGAGTTAGGGGTATAGTCCCCCATGAGGAAGATCCGCTTGGGTCGCCGCTTGCCTTTAGTATCTAAATCCTGGAGGATTTTGATTTTCTCAGCGATAATCCGCTGGTATTGGCTGGGGGAATTTTCAAATAGTTCCACTAGTTCGGCTTGACGTTCGCGGTAATCGCAAAAAGTCTGAAACTCAACTCGCAGTTTCTCATAGAGGGGGAGTTCCCGTCCCAGAGCGGCGATCGAATTGACGATTTGGATTGCTCCATCTGCGCTAAATGCGTCGTGGAAACCCTGACATTCCCAGAAGAAGCGGATTTTGTATTCGGGCTTGTCGAGAGAACGATTGAGATTTAGTAATAGCGCACCTGCTTGCCTCCCATCTTCTAGTGTGTAATTGATAACCGCTTGCAGGTGAGTCATCGCTTCCAACGGACGCAACTTTTTAACCTTGCCATTCAAGTCTTTGTGCTTGATTCTGACAACGCCAATTGTGGTTTTAGTCCGTGGGGATTTAGCTTTTTTCACTTGCGTTTGCGGTTACTTTTTTGAGGTTTTAAGGGAGATTGGTAGATCCAGCAGCCTCTGGTATATTGAATTGGCGATCGGATACGAGCAATGAATTCACCCGTACCGTCTTTTACTAGGAAGGCTGCTGTGAGAGTGACGACGACGAGGATAGCGACCGTGATGTTGATCGGTAGCCCCAAATATCCCAACAGAGCACAGAAAGTAAAAACTCCGAATAAAACTAAAGCACTGTCGCCAGAAATACCAAAAAGTTTAGTTCGTCGCCGTGCCGCCTTGTTTAGTTCCAGTCGATCGTCGTCTTCCATGTAGCGTTTATGGGGCAGTAATGAAACGTGATAGTGTATCTCCGAAAATCAAGAAAAATACTAGAACTAGAATGCTCAACATTGGCTGAATCATGCCACTTTGGTTATCTCGCTGATACTCTTGATAAGCGTTCCAACATTGCCAAGCAATTGCCGCAACAGAAATTAACAGGATCATCCAAGGAATAAAGTTGATAAACGCAGTAAGAGCGTCATAAGGAGCAGTACCAGCCAGTATTCCGATACCTGCCATGAAAGCTCCTGCTTCTGTTGCAACTGCTGTTGCGGCATCCTGAAACGGAATCAAAGCATTTGCTCGATCGGACTGCCAACTCCACATCAACGCTGACAGAAACGCGATTAGCGTGAACCTAAACTGAGCGGGGCTAACCTTTTTTCCTTTAGGCAATAGAGAACTCGCAAAGCCACCCAGTAGCTTCTCGACTTTTTTGTACCAAGGGGTACGCGCATTGTGAATCATGGTCATGATGTTTAAAAATCGGGGTAATATATTGCTTACTTTTGCTCTAAGTATTTTCAACTACGCCATCTATGCGATTTGATACCTTGTTACTTGAGCTACAGGGTAGATGCTAATTACTGCAAGGTCAATTTTAGAAAAAGCGGTAAAGTCAGTTGGACTAACGAAAGTAGGGCAAAGTAGCTAACAAGCAGTAAGCAACTACTCTGCCTTATTTCGATCGGGCTGCGCCATTACCTGTAACTTACTATACTCACCAGCTTTTAAGTGTCAACACTCAAGCAGCATCTTTACAAAACTTAATAATGCAGTATTGACTTGATAACCGACCCGATCGAGGGTGGCTCAGATGCTAGTAACTGGCGGATTAGTATGCTCTTAGAGTCATCCAGCTCACAGATTCGCAGCCCAGCCCCCCTGTTGATAAAAAAATTAATTCAGAGCAGTATAAAAATATCCAGCTATTTTGCGGTTGCAAATCTAATTTAAATCTAGATCGGTATGAATATACTATTAACCAACATCGGCGGCGATGTGGAATTTGTCAGAAACTTTCTGGACTCGATGCAGAATCTGGGTGTGCTGGGCAAGATTATTGTGACTAATGAGTCGATCGCACCGAGTAGCTATATTTCGGAGAGTATCGAACTTACAGGGAGCATTCACGCTCCTGACTACATTCGCAAATTACTCTCAATCTGCCAAAGGCATTTAATTCAACTGCTGATTCCCAGAGACGATCGAGAACTCTGTTTGCTGTCGCGCCACTCCGAGCAGTTTGCCAAGATTGGGGTGCTGGTATTGACATCATCAGAGATTGTCAACCATATCTGTGCCGATCGGATTAACGCTCTGAAATTTCTCCAGAGGGCAGGGGTAAAGGTGCTGCCATTTCATGAGGGGATCGACCCGATCGATCTGGCGATGGGATTTCCTGTAGTTTTGAGATCGGGGATCGACAGGCAGATACCAGACAGGTTGATTAGCGATGATGCGGAACTAAAATTTCACCTCGACAGGTCGCCGACATCTCTCTACTTCCAGCCGATTAGCGGAGATCGATATGAGGTCGATTGTTTCGTAAATAAGCAGGGAAATCCGATCTCGATCGTCCCTAGATTGCAGATGGATTTAACGTCGGAAATGATGCAGCGAACTGTTAAGAATTTAGATTTAATTATTGCGGCTAAAACTGTAATTAAGGCGTTGACAGGTGCCTTTGGCAACATTACCCTAGAGTGCTATCTCGACTCCAAAGGTAATATTTATTTTAGCGACGTTATTCCTAGATTTAGTAAAGGCTGTTCGCTCATTTATCATGCTGGTGCAGATTTCCCTTTCTATATTTTTGAGATGATGGCAGGGATTATCGGTTCAGACTTAAAGGAAAACTGGATTGATGGATTAAATATGTTCAGCTACGATAATTATATTTATACCCACAAGGATCTTCTACTGTCTGAGATTGATAATTTGAATACCCAAAGCTATAAAATCTCAACAAGTGTATGAATGGACTAGCAGCACTACTCGACGATTTAGATATAGAAACTACTGCTGAAGGTCGCAATCTACTCAATCTTCAGATTTTACTGAGTGTCAAAGAGCCAATCTTACCTAGCCACCCAGTAAAAACATCAAATTTAGCTCGGCTTTGCGACGAGATTTTAACTTTTTTAGAAAGTGATGTAGCCAATAGAACCAAAAATAATTGAGGTAAAGTTATCCAACTTAAATTACTTCAGGATTTAAACGCGCTTGGGTACTAGCTAGCATCTCCCGTCCGTCGGTAAAAGTACCATCGATCTCGACTGTTTTCAGGAAATCATCGAACGCACTGGTAATGTCTTCGAGTAGGAGTAAAGTCAGACCCCTCTGATAGTAAGCTTCTTGGCATCGCTCATTAATTTCGATCGCCTTGCTGAAATCCTGAATCGCCCCATAACTATCGCGAATTTCACCTCTAGATATCCCGCGCTCTAGATAGTATTTGGCTTTTGGTTCGATTTCAATAGCTTTAGTAAATAGCTCGATTGCTTTTTTAAAGTTGCCAAGACGGTTTTCGACTAAAGCTAAATTTCGATAGGCTAAATGATATTTAGTATTAATTTTGAGGGATAGATAATAGTCATCCATCGCGCCATTGAAATCGTCCATGCTAAATTTAGCTGCGCCGCGATTGAGATATGCCCGTGCGTAGTTAGGCTCGATGGCAATTGCTCGATTATAGTCACTAATTGCACCTGAAATATCTTTATAGCTACACTTAATGTTGCCTCGTGAAACATAATGATGACAGTTGCTCGGCTCTTGCTCAATTAGTGTGCTGTACTCATTTACTTTATTGATATTTGGCAGATTAACCTCAGTCATAAGTCTATTTCTGTTTCTTTGCTAGATATCTCCTATTGTACACATGAAAATCTGACTTTTATAAAAACAGTATGCCAAGTTAAAATATTAAATTTAGTGATACTTTCAATGCTTGTTTGGGCATGATAAATATAAGGATTATTTAGATTATTTAAAAATGGATATAGAGGAGCTTTTGTGGCGATATCAAAAAGGAGAAAGGCAGTTTCCTGATAGTAAATTTTCAGCTTGTTACTTGGGAGCGATCGACCTAGTTGAAGCAAACTTCGATCGCTCAAGTATGTGTAAAATTAACTTAACTTTTGCGTATCTCAATCGGACAAGTATTCGCAACGCTCAACTTGATTATTCGATTCTTGCGGGCGTGACACTTACTCATGCCAATCTGGAGAGAAGTAGCCTTAAAAACGTAGATTTACAGGGGGCAGACCTACAGCATTGTACGTTGCAATTTACTAACCTTTCGTGGGTAAATGCAATGGATGCCAATTTTAGCAGGGCAGATTTACGGGGAACAAAGTTAATTAGTGCCAACCTCAATGGAGCCTGTTTTTATGGGGCTAACTTTCGGCAAGAGGGTCGCCACGAGGCAGCAGACCTACGCAGTGTTAGTGCCCTCAAGACGGATTTCCGCAACTGTAACCTAAGCGGGGCTAATTTCACAGGTGCCAATCTAACTGGGGCGAATCTAAGTGGGGCAAACCTCAAGGGTGCCAATCTGTCTAGAACTAATCTAACTGGATCGAACTTGTCTAAAACAAATTTGAGCGATGCCCAGTTTGGCGAAACAATTCTGCATGGTACGGATCTATCCTATGCAAAGCTGGAGCGAGCAATCATGATTAGCTGCGATGCTACCGGAGCTAAGTTTATGTCTGCTAGTTTAAACGATGCCAATTTGTCCAAAAGCAACTTTTTGGATGCTGATTTAAGTAATGGTAATTTTGTCAGAGCTAATTTTACTCAGGCTATTTTGACTAGAGCAAAGTTTGTCAAAGCAGATCTGGTCAGAGCAATCTTTACTAGAGCATCGGCGGAAGATATCGACTTCACTGGGGCTAATTTATCTGAAGCGGATATTGGTAGTGCCAATACACTAGGGGCAACTTTTACTGGTGCGAAGTTACCAAATGGTCAAATATTTATCAGTGTTTAATCGATTTAAAAATTATGACTTCACGCTCGACAGCTTCCATAAAACTAATCGATTGCTTAAATAATCTACCACCTGAGAGTTCTGGTTATCTAATATTCAACTATAGCTTACCCGATCGCAGACACAATCTCAAATTGTATATTGGCGTAGTTAATGGTCGAGTTGTCTATAGTGATATCGAACGGTTTTCAATCAAAAAACTATTTGAAATTATCCGCAGGTATACGATTCAGACGCATTATCCAGGGATTTCAAGCGTCATGGATAAGGTTCTTGAAGATGCTTTAATTACTAAGCCTTTAGATAAAATACTTCAATTAATTCAGTTAGCAGTTATTGATGAATCGCAGTTGCGGCGAGCACTTCGGCATCAGATCCTGTCCGATATCGACTTTTGCCTTTTTCGCTCTGGGATAGGAGAGTTCGTCCCAGATACCTATCTATCTGCCTGTTTGCCAATCAAGGGCTTTTTGGTTGAAACCGTTATTGAAAACAGTAGTCTTCGGATTAAATCTTGGGAGGCAATTAAATCTCAAATTAGTTTAGAAGATGTTTTAACTTTGAAGCAAGAGTTTGTCTCACCAAAACTTTTACCGCTGGGTCAGCGAGATTTAATTGTCGATCTGATTAGAAATAGAACGAAGGTCGGTAATATTGCAGCTAGGATTGCTAAAGATGATTTGGATGTTTGTTATATGCTTGTCGAAATGATCAAAGAGGATATTATCTCGATTCCTCGCAAAATAGTTAAATCAGCTAAACCCTTGCCACCGCCAATTCGTCCGATCTTGGCGATCGATAGTTCCGACAGTATGCTCTCTAGATTATATGCTTTTATCGATGAAATGGGCTATCCCTGTATGCGATGTAATGATATCGATCTAGCGATTGAAGTATTACGTCGTCAGCAACCTGCTTTAATTTTAATTGAATTAAATATGTTGGGATTTGGCGAAAGTAGTATCGTCCATGCAATTAAGGAAAATCCTGGCTTAGTAGATGTCCCTGTCGCAATCATGGTTGATGAGGGACGAAAAGTTAGTCGGATGACAGCCAGATTAAATAACTATCATGAGGTTCAAAAACCTGAAACTAGTTCTGGATTATCTGGAGCTAAGTTTAAAGAGCAGATCTCAGGGATCTTGGCAAGTACTAGCAATCGTCTCGATTATAATTAGGAGTTAACGTAAAATGGAAGACCGTGAAAGAAAAAATGTATCTTATAAGATTATTAGCAATGGAAAAGTTGTCAATCAAAAATTGGTATCTAACTACAGAGTCAATAAGCTCAGGATTTACAAGCAGAAATACACCGATTTTGTAGGACGGGTGAAATCTGAGGCAGCTAAATTTTTAAATATTTCCATCGCCAAGATTTCGGGTTTGATGCCAAAATATCAGACCCCAAAATGGTTACGGAAAATTAAGACTAAATTTAACTTATTGATAAATCCGATCTCGGTGAAAGACAAAGCATTGTTTTCACGGCAATTTGCGACGTTAGTAGATGCAGGGGTGCCGATGATTAAATCCTTGGAAATTCTTGCTCGGCAGTGTCCGAATCTTCGCATGAAGCGGATCGTTAAGCGAATTAATTTATCAGTCGCGGATGGTACGGATCTTTCTACTGCCATGCGTCAACATCCAGAGTGTTTTGATGTTCTGTATGTGGCAATGGTGGAAGCGGGGGAGACAGGTGGGGTACTGGGGGATGTTTTGAATCGGCTCTCCAAGATCCTGGAGGACATGAGTAATCTTAAAAATAAGATTAAGTCAGCGTTAGCTTATCCGATCGCTGTCGGGGTGCTGGCGGTTGGGGTCTTCTTTGTAATGACCGCATTTTTAATCCCAATTTTTGCAGAAATATTTAAGAAATTAGGCTCGGAGCTGCCACCACTGACTCTATTTATGCTTGGTCTGAGTAAGCTAATAACTAGTTGGTTGATTATCATCCCGATTATTATTGGAGCTGGATTGATTTGGTGTTTGAGGAAGTATTATCAATCTCCAGAAGGACGGATGGTATACGATCGGTCTTTGCTCAAGATTCCGGTGCTGGGGGACTTGATTGAGAAGGTAACGATCGCTCGGTTTTGTCGGGTATTCGGGACGCTAGCGCGATCGGGAGTACCGATTATCACGATTATCCCCATCTTAGAGGCTACAGTGGGAAATATGGCGATCGCTCAGGCGATTAGTAAAGCTGAAGTGTACGTGAAAGAAGGGGTGCAGATGAGTGAAGCACTAAAGAAACAAAAGGTTTTTCCAGAGTTGGTTTATCAGATGATTGGCGTTGGTGAGGAGGCGGGGGAACTCGATATGATGTTATTGAAAATTGCTGATTTTTACGAGAGTGAAGTCGATCAGGCTGTTAAGGCTCTAACCTCGTTACTCGAACCGATCATGATGGTTTTTATTGCTGGGATGGTAGCGGTAATTTTACTCTCAATGTATCTGCCGATGTTTAAAATATTTGATAAGATTGGATGATATTAAAATAGAGTAATTTGGTTAAAATAAATGTATGTTTTGGAAAAATATAGTTGATAAAGATGCGGGGTTTGGATTGGTGGAGACGGCGATCGCGCTGGTAACATTTGGGATTTTCATGTC
>NZ_JBGSQZ010000171.1:0-11454 GCF_041737865.1 Chamaesiphon sp. | reverse complement strand
CGCGAAGGCGGACTTTGCATCATGAGCCGAGACTTCCAGTCTCCAGGCACCTCTTATCCCGAACTCAGGTTATGTAAGGTAGCCTCCGAGGAGAGAATTTACTTTAAAATTCAACAATTACAGGTGCATGATCGCTGGGTTGAACTAGTTTACGTGGCTCGATATCGATCGTACAACTAGTGGCTCGATCGAATAAATCGGGTGTAAGATAAAGATGATCGATCCGCCAACCGCGATTGCGTTCAAATCCCTGTTGCCGATAATCCCACCAACTAAAATGTCCCCCTTCAGGTGTGAATTTTCGGAAGCTATCTTGGAAGCCCAAATCGAGTACAGATTTACGCAGTAATTCCCGTTCGGGGAGAGTTGCCATGACCCGATCTTTTGTAGTAGTTTTACTATGAATATCGATATCTTCGAGGGCGATATTAAAGTCTCCACAGACGCAAATCGACTGTTGACCAGACTCAATTGTGGTTTTTAAATACTTACCCAATAACTCCAACCATCGCAGCTTGTAGGCGTATTTATCGCTACCAGATAGATTCCCATTCGGCACATAGAGATTGACGATCTGAACACCATCGAGATTCCCGGTAATCACCCGCTTTTGTTCGTCCAAATCACCGACTAATTCTGGGGCTAATCTACCCTCAAATCCAATACTGATATTAGTCAATGGCTGCTTGCTAAACATCGCGACACCATTGTATGATTTCTGTCCAGAGATATAGGCATGATAACCACAAGCTTCGATCGCAGCCAGAGGAAATTGCTCATCTGTGACTTTAATTTCTTGCAGACACAGCACATCGACGGGATGCTGTTGCAACCAATTAGTGATGATGTCTAGTCGCGTCCGAATCGAGTTGACATTCCAAGTAGCAATTTGCATTTTTGATGGATGGTGGATGGTGGATGGTGGATGGCTTGCACTGAGCGTAGCCGAAGTGTGAATGGTGAATGGTGAGGGATTAAAAGTTGAATATGAGTTTTAACTATCCACCATCCACCATCCACTATCCACTAATTAACTCTTTTGGTAAGATGAAAGAACCATCTAGATCGGCTTCGAGATCGATCGATTGGATAACTGCATCGATGTTTAGTTCGCCATAAATATGTGGAAATAAATTAGTTGAATCTGCGCCTTCATACCGAATTTCGGACGTGACTCGATCGATAGCGATTACCAGGATTACTAAATCTTGCTGTTGCTTAAAAAATCGATTTGCCGATCCGATTACTTGGGCTACTGTCGAACAGTGAATAAATCCTTCAGAGTCTAATGTCTCACTTCGATAAGTTTCCAGATTTTTGGCTTTTGTCCATCGATCGTTTTGAGTAATATGTAAGATTGTATTCATAAATTATCTAATAATTATGATAATTGAGGCTGTTTTTCAAAGCAGATTAAAGAGCTATTTAGATATTAATCATCGATGATTAATCTAATTCGATCGAGTCTTGCTCGATCGCCGTCAAAATTGTCGGTACATCTTGAGGATGAACGCGATAATACCATATTCTTGCTGGTAAAACTAATACCATCGGCCCATTCCCACAGTTTCCCAGACAGCCGCAACCTTCATAGGCGATTTCCGGCGGAGCAAGTGCGCGGAAAGCTGCAAATACTTCAGCCGCACCTTGCTTCTTACAGGTGCGGTTTTGACAAATCAGAATGCAAATTGATTCCGGCATACTCCCTTCCCACTGTCAAATTAGACATAATGATTCACCATTCACACTTCGGCTTCGCTCAGTGCAAGCCATCCACCATTCACCATTCACCATTCACCCCCTACGCTAGATGTCTAATTTGACACAGGTACGGGAGTAAATAACTGTCAACTAATTCAACCATTGCTGAATAGTCTGATTGAGTTGCTTGAGTTTGACTGGTTTGGTGAGATAGTCATTGGCTCCCGCGCTCAAGCATTTGTCTCGATCTCCTTCCATCGCTAGAGCAGTGAGTGCAATGATGGGAATCTCTGCGAGTTGCGGATCTTGACGGATGCGGGAGATGGCTTCTAATCCGTCCATTCCAGGCATTTGAATATCCATCAAAATCAAGTCGGGATGGTGCTTTTGGGTAAGTTCGATCGCTGATTGTCCGTCACCTGCGACAATGGGGCGGTAGCCTTTTACTGTGAGATAGCTAGAGATCGTGTTGATGTTTAGTTCGTTGTCTTCAACAATCAGGATCAGTGGGGGTGTGAGGACTTCTTCGACAATAGTTGTTGAGATGGAAGCAAGATAATCAGAGCAGCCACCATCGATCGCATCGGCTGGGACTAAACATGTCTCCGGCAAGGATACCTGAGTATAGCTACCTTGACCAATTATAGTCTGACAACTGAGCACACCACCATGCAGTTCGACGATCGGGCTGACGAGCATCAAACCTAAACCGACGCGGTGGTTGTCAGTGGGGAAGGTAGACTGAGAGAATTTATCATCTTGAGTCGTGGATGTCTGTTTGCTGGTATCGATAATCGCAAACTGGATCGATGCGGTAGCCTCTGCATTAGTCTGGGCTTCCCTAGTAGCTACCAATTTTACTCTACCGCCAACGGGTGTAGAATCGATCGCATGATTGAGCAGGTTGATTAATACTTGACGCATCCGGTGGAGATCGACGAGGATCTGCCCAACATGAGCTGAAACATCGAGATCTAGTTGAATTTGTTTGCCAATGGCATGGTGTTTGACAAAGGTAGAACTATATTGACAAAGTTCCAGCACCGAAACATTGGTAATCTCTAGTTCTAGCTTACCCACTTGAATTTTCGACAGATCTGTCATGTTGTTAATCAATGCGAGTAAATACCCGCCACTACGATCGATCGTCGTAATTGCATTCAATTGTCGTTCGTTCATGACACCGAAGACTTCTTCTAATAATGCTTCTGACATGCCCAAGATGCCATTGAGGGGGTTGCGAAATTCATGACTGAGGGTGGCGATGAATTCATCAGTGAAGTAGTTATCCCACTCAGTTTGGGAGCGGTGCTGGAGTAATTGTGGATGGCGTCGATCGAGACTAGCTATTTTAGTGGTCGCTCCCGATTTAGTATAGAGATCGTAAGCATCTTGCAGATAGACGGCGGCGATTTTTTCTTTACCCCATTCTAGGTAAAATTGAGCCGCAGCTTCATTAGCGGTGGCTTCTGCTACCAGGGAGCGGGTTGCTTGTGCCGCAACAATATCTCGATCGAGTTTGTCGATCTGTGCTGCATATAGTTCCAAAGCTTTTGCTCGTTCCGCTTTTACCAAATCATCTCCATCGTCACAATTCATGGGTAAAAACTCAAGTCGATGCTTCTGGCTTACTACTTATTAAGTATACCCAGATTATGTGCTGATTCATTGTGAGCTAGATCGCTCGGTGTGAGTTGAATGGTGGATGGTGGATGGTGGATGGTGGATGGCGAAAAGGTGCTCTACTTGGGGTCTCCCCAAGTAGAGCACCTTTTCAAGACAGTGAATGGTGGATGGTGAACTGCGCTGTCTATTTCTTGGGTGGGAAGGGAGTAAGATCCGGTTGAGGGAGTGTGACAGTAAAGCAACTCCCGACTCCGACTTGGCTATCGAGCGTCACATCACCGCCGTGGAGTTCCACAATTTGCTTGACGAGCACTAACCCTAAGCCAGTACCTGGGTATTTGCGATTGAGGCTACTATCGAGTTGGATAAAGGGTTGAAAGAGTTTGGATCGATCCGCACTATCGATCCCAATCCCTGTGTCAGTGACTGAAAAACACAGCCAATCACCCTGTCTTCCGTCCACTTCCAGCGGTTTCAACCGCACCGATAGTGTGACTAGCCCTCCCTTGGCGGTAAATTTGACCGCATTATTGAGGAGGTTGATTAATACCTGACGCATCCGGCGTTCATCAACTACAATCCGATCGAGATCGCTGGGTAAATGAGTATCGATGTAAATCTGTCGATCGATTGCCTGTTGCTTGACTAATATTAAGCTCGATCGACACAGTTCGGTGAGGGAAACTTCTGTAATATTCAGCTCTAGTTTACCTGCGGAAATTTTGGAAACATCGAGGATATCATTGATGAGTGATAGTAAATGCTGTCCGCTTTGTTCGATAGTCGCGATCGCATTAAGTTGGCTAGAGTTGAGGGCACCAAATAGTTCTTCCTGCAATGCTTCGGACATCCCCAAAATCGCATTCAAAGGGGTGCGGAGTTCGTGACTCATATTTGCCAGAAACTCGTCCTTGAGGCGGGTTGCCCGTTGGAGTTCGGTATTAGTTAGCTCCAAGCGATGATTGGTTTGATGCAGCTCGGTTTCGACTTGTTTGCGATCGGTGATATCTAGTAATACACCATCCCAAACGATCGCGCCATCGGGTTGAAGTTCTGGACGAGAGGCTGATTTGACCCATTTTATCTCCCCAGAACTCAGGATCGCCCTCCCTTCCCATAGTTTCGGAGTCATATTTTGGGCAGATTCAGCTATGACGCGGTGAAGTTTTGGGAGATCGTCAGGATGAATCAGATCGAGCAGACAGGTGGAGTCAGCCATCAACGCCTCACTTGTGAGGTGAAATAGCTCAAAACAGCCGGAACTCATATAAAGATAAGTATTGCTACCGTCTGGTGCCAATCGAAACTGATAGATAACGCCAGGAATATTGTCAGCTAACTTTTGATACCGTTGTTCTGACTGACGCAGGGCGATTTCTGTCTGTTTGCGCTTGGTAATATCCATAAGAATTCCATCCCAAACGATCGCCCCATTGTCTGCTAGGATCGGTCGAGATTCCCCCCGAATCCATTTGATGGCTGAAGATGTCGAGATCCTACCTTCCCACACCCAAGCTCCCGCTCTACCAGCACTAGCTTGGAGCGATCGCTCGAACCCCGCTCGATCTTCTGGCAATACTCGATCGAACAAGATCGAAACATCTGCTAGAGCTGCTGCTGGCGAAATTTCAAACAGTTCGGCAAATCTGGCACTGAGATAGTTGAGTTTGTAAGTACCGTCAGCACTCAGCTCAAATTGATAGAGCGTCCCTGGGACATTCGACACCATTTGACAATAACGCTCCTCCGACTCCCGCAAGGCGATTTCCATTGCTTGACGATCTTTGAGGAGTATCTCCAAATGGCTCTGCTTGAGTGGGATATTTACCGCTGTCTGGGCTACTCGATCGCGATCGATCGCACACGCTTGCGCGTAGCAATCGTCAGCCGCCTGCATGTAAGTGGCGGCGATTTTTTCTTGACTCCATTCTCGGCAAAATTTCGCCGCGCATTCGTTGGCGATCGCTTCTTGTTCGAGGCATTGATTAGTTTTGGCTTCAGCAATAGCTCGATCGTACCATTCGATCGCTTGGCTAAATTCGATCGCCAGATTTAGTTCTGCGATTGTACGATAGCCACAGAGATAAAAGATAAAGCTGTCGATAGTCATATGCGATCTTGTCTAATTATTTCGACAGCATCCCCTAGATACTGTCAAAGTATTGGTTGCTCACTTAATATGCCCTGTTATCGTCGCTCGATCGCCACTATCAATTCCAGTCCCAGTCAAAAAAGCCAAAGTATAAAAGAATTATTATTAAATTCAAACTCATCAATAATTTCTAGATCGAGTTTCCGCGTATGCGCCTCAAACGATCGCTGATTTAACTTATTAATAAAAGTCACCCCGATCGGAAACTTCGGGGCAAAACTCGATCTCATCAACTCGAACAACTGCGGAAAAATGCTACTTCCACGCATGGCTACATCTATACAAATTGGCCCATGCTGAAATGTTCGATCGACACTCAGTTCCCGATCTTGAAATTTCAACTCAGGTAATCGAGAAATCATCAGTCTAAAGATTTCCCACTGAGCATAAAATTTCCAATCACCTGCAAGTAAATATCCGACTATTTCACACTCGCTTTCCGCTATAAATACACCATCTTGAGCGAGCAGTTGTCCGAGCAAATCGGGTGTAAAAGGAGTCGTCACAAATCCACCAGCTAATTCTGTTAGTGATAGATTCGTGTAAAGATTCCGAGACTGAAGAGTGAGGATACCATCAAAATCGGACTCGATTGCGGTTCTAATAATTGGGAACATTTCGATTGATTATGTAATAAAAATTTGTGAGTAACCGCACAGATCTAAGAGGGTGTTTGAAAAGTATAAATTAATCCCCCCAGCCCCCTTAAAAAGGGGGAGCAAGAGTCAAAGTCCCCCTTTTTAAGGGGGATTTAGGGGGATTGACAGCCTGCGATTGTAACAAATAAAACTTTTCAAACACCCTCTAAGGGTACCCACAAGGGGCACCCCTACACAATTCACCTGTAGTTGATGTAGGGTGTGTTATGCTCAAGCCGTAACGCACCAGTATTTGACTAGGGATCTGATTTAGGATCGCTATACAACTAGCTGGTGCGTTACGCTTCGCTAACACACCCTACACCTAAAACCTAAAGCCTAGCTTGTCGATCGTTAATATATTTATACGTCAATCGCGATACAGCCTGGACAAAATCTCGGGCACGCAGATCGTTAAAAGACCGCTTGACAAAAATACCTGCCAAATAGAGTTTTCCATTCGGCATTTCGATAATAATTCCCGCATCCCCAATCAGTCGCCCTAATGTCCCCGTCTTGTGAGCAATAGCGGCACCTTTCCCCAAACCTGCTGGTAGTAGTTTCCGATTCTCAGTTTGATTGAGAATATCCAAAACTTTACTGCGGCTAGCTTCAGTGATTAATTGACGCTTGGCAAGTAGCGCAGATAATCTCACCAAATCTGCGGGACTAGTTGTATTTATCCCTTTAAAATCTCCGAGTAGACGGTTAATTACTGTTTTCCGCAGTCCCCAATTTTTGAACTGACGATTGAGCACGGCTCTCCCGCCCAACCTGTCAATAATCATATTCGTCCCAGTATTATCGCTAATGGCGATCATCTTCGTAGCTGTCTGCAACACACTCAATTTTGCTCCAGGCTTATTTTGGAGTTCGCCCGAACCACCCGTAATCAAATCGCGCCTAACGGTGAGCGTTTCATTCATCCGTACTTTTCCAGCGTCAACAGCTTGAAACAAAGCCATCAAAATCGGCAATTTGATCGTACTTGCCGCCGGAAAACTCTTTTCGCCATTGATATCCAAATAATTCCCCGTCTCCACTTCCATGAAAAACATCCCTGGGGAGAGGTAATCATACTTCGCCGCTAAGGTCTGAATTTGGCTCTTGAGCGCGAGCATTTCCTGTCCGATGGGTACGACTCCAGCAAAGATAATCGGACTGATGGGCACGGGTTGGACTCTGCCTGTGGTAGCTGTCGCAACACCACGATTTATCGATCTCAATTTAATCGACCAGCGGGACGGTAAATCGCTGCGAATGATAATATTCTGCGGGCTGACACTATAACCAGGAGCGAGTTCCATCACCAATCGCGTGCTCTTAGCGTCTGCTTGGGCAATTCGCACTTCTCGCACCGCCGCCCCAAATTGCTTGCGAATGGTGGCTGCGGTCATTTTCGTACCTGGAAGATCGACAATCAGACGGCAGGGGCCATCGAGCAATGTTGCTTTGGGCTGGACTCCATTATCGGTACCAAAGTTTAATTGATTGCGACTAGCGTCAAATTCCCAACCAGTGAATTTGCTTGCCTGGGCTGGTGCTGCTAATAGTAGACACGCGCTGCTAATCAGTCCGGTGAGGAGCCAACTTAATTTCATAGTGTAAGAATGCAATGGTAGAGCAATTTTGGTTTTTAAAAATCAGTAGCTAAATGCGCCGCTACGCAAATAGGGGCGGCTAACTAGTACGGTTCTTGTCTTCACCCAGATGATGATTAACATTATTCGG
This sequence comes from Chamaesiphon sp., assembly GCF_041737865.1. Lineage (NCBI taxonomy): Bacteria > Bacillati > Cyanobacteriota > Cyanophyceae > Gomontiellales > Chamaesiphonaceae > Chamaesiphon > Chamaesiphon sp. Next base: position 3,606 of record NZ_JBGSQZ010000171.1, on the reverse strand, counting down.
TTGCTCCCGTCAATTGATTTGTCCAGATCGCGTACCGTAAGTAATCGATCTAAAATTCCTCTAACCTAGATTGGAAGTAGATTTAAAGCCAATCGATAAAATATCTGTATCGATCGATATAGTCAGCCGATCGACATTTTCGTTATATTAAGAACTATTGCGGGTTGTAAATCCCAACCCCAATCTGTGTATCCAATCGTGTGAGGACACCCATGACTAGAAGCTTGCAAGATCCAGCTACATCCACCACTGAAGAATTACTCGTTGCCAAATTTTTTCGCAGTTCGGCTGGTAACTGGTTATCCGAACGACGTTACTATACTCTCCCCGATGGAGCTACTCAAGAGGTCGTCAGCGAGATTGCGATCGAGTTTCTAGCACCAGGCTGTCTGGAATTACAAGAATTAGCAGGCTTACATGGCTTGGATGCTCTAGCTCTAACCTGCGGGAGCAAAATTGAGTGGGATAGTAAAGACTCCGTGACGGGAAAAAAAGCTTCAAAAGGAAGTACGTTATTTGGAGCTTTAGGAAATATCTTATATCGCGATCGCGGTTTTGCCACACCTAAACCGATTACGGCTATTTATCACTTTCCCCATCCCGATACCATGTGTCTGAAAACCGAATATCAAAATTCGGTATTTGAAGAAGAAATCAAATTAGTCGGTGAAAAATACCGCACTCGTCAAACAATTATCTCTCGGGCTGGCGAACAAGTAACGATCGGTCAATATCTAGAAAAACGCATTAGAGTATAGACTTACTCACATCTCGCACAGTACAAAAACGCCGCTTAATGGGTACCCCTACACAATTAACCTGTAGGGGTGCCCCTTGTGGGTACCCTACGATCTACGCTTTTACTAGTCTTGATGTATTCGGAGCGATGGCATACTAACTACACCCGCCCGACAGCGACAGACTTTCCCCGCCCTACACTTCTCTTGTAAAATATCGTCATGCGATAAGCGCGATCCTTAATTTTTCAAGAGCAGACAACCATGACCCAGACGACTACAGAACTGGATTTTTCTACCCTCGATGCAGAACTGAGCCAGCAGAGACCTCAGGAAATTATCAAGCGAGCATTGAGCCTATTCGATAATATTTCCATTTCCTTCAGTGGGGCTGAGGATGTAGTTTTGATTGACATGGCGTACAAGATGAACCCCAATGTCAAAGTCTTTAGTCTGGATACAGGTCGTCTCCATCCTGAAACTTATCAGTTCATCGATCGAGTCAGAAAACACTACAATATCGCGATCGATGTCGTCTATCCAGAGGCGGCTCCAGTCGAAGCTCTCGTCAAGGCTAAGGGTTTATTTAGCTTTTATGAAGATGGACACCAAGAATGTTGCGGTGTGCGGAAAGTTGCTCCCCTACGGCGCAAATTAGCGACCCTCGATGCCTGGATTACCGGACAACGCAAGGATCAAAGTCCTTCCACTCGTGCGGCTGTCCCAGTTATTCAAGCCGATGGAGCTTTCTCAACACCCGAACATCCGTTAGTCAAGTTTAACCCCTTGGCAAATTGGTCGTCTGCGGATGTCTGGAATTATATTCGCGCCCTCGAAGTACCCTACAACTCTCTCCACGAGCGCGGTTTTATCAGTATCGGTTGCGAACCATGTACCAAACCCACGCTCCCCCAACAACACGAACGCGAAGGGCGTTGGTGGTGGGAAGAAGCCACGCAAAAAGAATGTGGATTACATAAGTAGGCTTTAGGCTTGTTGTACATTCGCACATTAAATGTCGCTATTCGCAGATTAGTGTAGTCAACAAGCGGATAGCTACTAGGATCGGAAAGCAGGATCGCCAATGACAATCTTAAACTGACCCACATTTTTCACAGTTCAGCGGCTCAGAAAGCTTGAACTGCGGCGCAATTAATTTATATATTACATTATCTAGGTACAAATGCAGTGAATGTCAAGATCATTCAGCAGAATTTCGTCGAGAGTGATAAGTCCCGATCGCCACATCTTTCGCTCGTTCTTGAGGACTAGCTCTGACTGGCTGAAATCCTGACTCAATTGTGATACCGAGTTGCCGAGCTTTAGAACGGATAGCTTCTATAAGTCTGTTGTAGCTCCAGCGGGAGATTCTCATACGGAACTCTTTAGCATATTTGTTTTGAGCTTCAACAGAGCCAGGACATTTCTGTTTTGCCCTAGCAGTAATCTCACTAGCGAGTACTTCTCTCAGATGTGTCAGATTGGGAATTACGATGCTATCTGCTCGATATTGCTTCGCTAGTTTAACAATCTCATTGGCCAATAGACGGTCTACATATTCTCCAAGCTCTGATTCTGATGGCTGATAAGAAATTCCACGTTTTTGGTTCTTGTGGCGTTGTAAAATATTTTGCTGCTGTTTAGTACGGTGACGATTCAGAAGACGGTAGCGATCGCCCAATAATGTTTTGGGAGTACGATAGGTCAATACATCTCCTGTTCTGACATTGACAACTGCTACTGTTACGGGATTAGCTAATCCGATACTGAGTCCAACTAAAATTTCAGGATTGCCTTGATAAGGCTGTTTGCTGGGTCGATCGGGCAAATTTTTCAGTCGATCTAGCTTCGCTCGGTTGCGAGGATCGGGCTTTTCACCCTCTAGGTTTTTAAGAGCTTTATCGGATTTCTCCTGTTGAACGAGGGCGGTTCCCTCTACGGTCATTAAGCGAGTATCGTAAGCGCAGTGGAGGGCAAGACGGTTAGCATTCCAAGGCTCACCTTTACCCTCGCCTTGTGTCCAAATCAGCATGGCTGTAATGACGGACTTCTTCAGGACTCCCATAGATAATCGGATATGGCAGAGATGCGGGTCGAGTTAGTATTTTTGCATCCCATTCCCGCGCCTGAATAACGTTCTCGGAAATTTGGTGCGTAGCAATTTCCAAGATCTTGAAAAACTCTTCCCCTTTTAAATCTCGACCTTTGGGTAATCGAGCATTCAGTTTTGCCTCAAGTTGCTCGATCTGTTCCCGTTTACGCTCGATGCGGTGGGCAAATCCATCTGGATCTTCTTCTATTTCCGAAACTTTGCAGTCATTCTTGAGCAGGTAGGAAATCGCGCATTTGCTCAAGGTGTCTTTGGTATCATCGTAAGCATCGAATAGCTTAGACATCAGATCGGCTCTCCTGTACTTAGGGTGATAATTTAAACTTATTCAAATGATCGGAGCGGAGCGGAGATTATTTGAATAAGCAAGCCAACAGTTTTTTTCTCATCGATTTGAAACTAGCAAAACCGTAACTTTGGTGGAGAATTAACTTAATTCTAGTATTAATACCTTCGGTGACACCACTCGTAGTTCTATTTAAGAAATAATTAGCAATCTCCGGCAAATGTTTCTCCAGTGTATCAGCTATACTCGAAAAAAAACATCCGCGCATGTGATAACCATTTCTTCATTTTTCTAAATCCAGCTTTAACTGTCAAATTACTTTCATATATCTGCCTTAATTCTTCTTTAAAACAATAAGCAATTTCTAATCCAACTGAGTTCTGAAATAAGTCTTGTAATTCAGTTCTCTCTAACTCATTCAAATCCTCATTATTTTTAAGTAGCAATATTTTATTTTGCAGCCCCTTTAATCC
>NZ_JBGSQZ010000164.1:0-19322 GCF_041737865.1 Chamaesiphon sp. | reverse complement strand
CATTCCGCACTTCGGAAAAGTAGCATCAAAAAAGCCTAAATTTGCGTCACGGCAATCAGTGAGTTACGATCGGTAGCATCGTCAAACTGTCGAGTCTTCGTGACTAGTATGTGTCGTAAAAGTTGAAGTGCGGAATGTGGGATTTAATTCTTTACATGCCGATCGGTGAAGACCTGGAAATTTTACGGGTAGTGAGTGGCTATAGAGATTTATCTACATTGTTCGCCGAGCTAGATAAATAATCGTGGCATATTCTAAACCATTGCTAATTCACCTGTAACATCCAAGCGAGTATAAGAACCGATCGACACAAACTGGTCGGTGAGGATCTCGGAGACAGCGGGGGTAATCCAACCCATCTGGTGAAGGAGATGGATCGCGACGGCATATTTTGCCCGTTTCGCGCCGTCGCTAACTTTGATTGTCAAACCCATGCCTTCGCCAACTCTACCGATACACTGAATCCCTTCGGCTCCGGCTTTACTCACTAGTTCGCCTTGAGTGAGCTGCATCAGTTGAGTATCAAATTGACCCGTACCTGCGATCAGTTCGGGATGGTGTGTCATGGCGCGGACGATCCGCTCTAAATCTAAACTCTCGCCAGAAGCGAGATAAGCATAGAGAGTTGCCATTTGCGAGAGCGGCATCAGATAGACAGGCGCACCACAATCATCGTGAACCCCAATAAACTCATCTGGGGGCATTTTGAGAATTTCGGCAAATTTGCTCAAAATTAGTTTTTGTAAGGGGTGAGTGCGCTCTAGATAGTTAGCCAGTGGCCAATTGTGAGCGCGACAAACAGCCAACATCCCGGCATGTTTACCCGAACAGTTATGTTCGAGGGGGCTGGTTTTTCCTGGTGGAGTCGGGCATTTGAGTGCGCTGGTATCGATATCGGCTCGCCACAGGATATTAAAAACTTGGCGGGTGTGGATGATTTCGGCACTGTGAGAGCTGCACATGATGGCTAAATCTCGATCGCTCAACTGGTAGCGTTCCAAGATACCATTGCTAGTAACGGCGATCGCTTGAAATGGCTTGAGAGCCGATCGAATAAAAGTCGGATGTTCGGCATCTCCCGCAACTGACAAAACCCGCCCACGGCTGTCACAAACTACTGCTTGGACATGATGAACGGATTCGATAATTCCTTCTCGCAATAAGCGAACGGTAATTGCTGGTGCCTTGGTACGTTGAGCCATTAGTGCTTGGTGCTTGTTGGTGGTGATGTATGCCGTTCCCAGACATCTACCATGTCTGTGGTAGCAGTGTGGATTTTTTTCGGAATGCGATGCTTAATTGACAATTATTAATTAATAAATAATACCCAGTAACTAACTACGGATATGGCTGCTCCGAGTAAAGTTAGAAAAGTCAATTGAATTCGTTTGAGAATTGGTTGGATCTCGTAACTGACTAACAAGCGATCGCGGGTGAGTATTTCTGGTGTTTTGATCCAGGTTTGACCGTCGTACCAACCAGATTCTTCATAAAAAATTGATTCGCCATACAATCTATTTTTGACATAAATCCAGCCTAGATAGAGCCTAAGGGCAGCTAGAGCAACAAAGATCGAGCTACCGCCGATCGCACAGATCCCAAATTGAATTGGGTATTTGGCGATCGGGAAACTCGCTTCAGCCAATGGAGCAGCAAAGATCGAACTCCAAATCCCCACCCAAATTAACTTAGCAATATATTTAGCTGGTGGTAGTTTCACCCAACTAAAGAACCAAGAGGTTTGCAACTCTTGGTATTCATTAATTGGTTGCTGCTCTTTAGGAACTGGACAAAAAGAAGTAGAATTACTCATCGATCGCATTGGTCTATGAAGCTTGTGGTTGTGGTAATGTTACCGTTTTACCATGACCCCAAAAAGTCTCAAGATCGTAAAATTCTCGCTGTTCTGGCATCATAATATGCACGATCAAATCGCCATAGTCGATCAAGATCCAACCACCACGATCTTGACCTTCAGTTCGCAACGGTAGTCGGTGGAGATCTTCTTCGAGTTTATCAATAATCGAACCAGAGATCGCTCGGAGTTGGACTTTGGAGTAGCCAGTGACAATCAGTAAATAGTCAGCCAGTGTCGATACTTCGCCAATATCGATCAGTCGCATATCTTCAGCTTTGCGATCGTCTGCTGCGTCAGCCGCGATAAATGCCAATTGTTCGATCGTGTAGTCAGGTGCTTGATTTGTATTTGTCAAAGTTGCGGTTTCAGTCATTCAATTAGGTGTTAGGTGTTAGGTGTTAGGTGTTAGGTGTTAGGTGTTAGGTGTTAGATGTTAGATGTTAGGGACTAGAAGTAAATCTAAAGCCTAAAGCCTAATCCCTACCTAAAGCCTAATTCATCATCGCCCAATTACGGGTGAGAATCGTGCGGGGATGGATGAGACAACGAGTAGATAGTAGATATTGGAGTGAGTAGTCGCAGGCGCGCCACACGGCTTGATGGAGATTTTGATAGCTCAGTTGGCGGAGAGATTGCAATTCTGGTGTATCGCCGCGTCCAGGTTCGAGCGTATCGGCTAAGAATATGATACAACTCATCGGACTCATCCCTGGTCTACCCAATGTATGATCGGCGATCGCTTGGAGAATTTCGGGATCTGTGACTCCAAATTCTGTGCGGGCGACGATCGCACTGACATCAGCATGTAATAAGTGTGGTGCGGCTATATCCACTTCATCGATCGCAATTCCTTCGGCTCGTGCTAGTTCTAGTAAACGTTGGGGCTTAAAATATTTTGCCAGATCATGCATTAAGCCCGATTGTGCGGCTTTGTCAATATCTAGCTGGTAATGTCCGGCGAGTTCGATCGCCATCTGTTCTACTCCTAGTATATGTTGGATTCGTTTAGGAGGAACATTATCATTGAGCCAAGCTAGAACCTTTGCGCGCACGATCGATAGTTATTAGTAGTTTTTACTATTCTTATTGTAGCGGTATTATCTCTGGGGGCGATTGCTCTACTAATTTTAATGGGGATCTGGAGAATTGCCTGGAGACTGTTCGCGAAGCGTTCCCGTTCGCGAAGCGTCGCCTTTGGCGAAGGGTAGGCTCGGCTTGTGCTGCGAAGTCCGCCTTCGCGGACTGGGTAAATTAATTAGTCCGCGAAGGCGGACTTTGCGACATGAGCCACGATTTCAATCGTGGGCGGTGTCGGAACGGAGCAAATATCCTTACGGATAATCTCCCCACGCCTCATCTGTCCAGGCTAACTTTCTAGTCATCAATCAAGTCTCTTTCTACCGCTTTGCCCTGTTGGTATTGGGAGATCGATCGCTCCAAGTGGGCAGCATTTGCGGGAGATTTCAGTAGATGAACTGTTTCCAGCAAACTATTAAAAAAATCCAGTGACATCACCACCGCGTCAGGCGCATCACTTCTGGCGATGATGGTATAGTCTACAGCTTCGATCGTGCGATCGAAGCTAGATATTAGGAAACCCCAGCCGCGCGTTTATAGGCTTCATCCAATACTTCAGACAAGGTAGGATGAGCGTGAACGTAACTAGCGAGATTCTGTACCGAATTGCGTTGGGCGATCGCATTGGAGGCTTCATGAATCAGATCCGCCGCGTGTAACCCGATAATGTGAGTGCCCAATACTTCCCCAGTGTCCTTGCGATAGATCACTTTCGCCATGCCATCGGATTCACCTTCGGCGATCGCTTTAGAGTTACCCTTAAAATAACTCCGTACGGCTGTCACCTCAAAGCCGCCAGCAACTCCAGCTTCCTTGGCTTGTGTCTCTGTCATCCCGACAAAACTAATTTCTGGGTGAGTAAAAGCAGCCGCTGGTATACTCTGATAATCAATCTGACGCGATCGACCGCAGATATTTTCGACAGCTACAACCCCCTGAGCTGATGCAGCATGAGCCAACATCATCTTGCCTGTAGCATCCCCGATCGCCCATAAATGCGGTACGGGTTCGCCATTGATGAGGACTTCTAGTCGATCGTTGACTGGAATGAAGCCTCTCCGGTCGAGGGCGACCCCTACAGCTTCGAGATTGAGGTTTTTGGTATCGGGAATCCGACCAGTCGCCACGAGGCAAGCATCGACCTCTAGGATCTCGACGACTTCTTTGGTTTTGGCATCGGCTAGTTCGATGACGACTGGTGAGCCAGGAATCACCCGTTGAGCGAGGAGACTCGATCGAGCGTCAATGTCACGCGGATCGATTAAAATCCGTTTGGCGAGTTTAGCAATATCAGAATCGAATCCGGGCATTAATTGGTCGAAAAATTCAATCATCGTGACTTCCGAACCTAATGCTGTGTATACATCAGAAAATTCTAATCCGATGTAGCCACTACCGATAATCGCGATCCACTGCGGGATTGTCTCTAATTTAATCGCATCATCGCTAGTAAATACCGTCTTGCCATCAACTTCAATTCCTGGCGGTACAAATGGAATCGAACCCGAAGAAATCATCACATCCCGAGCGGTGATGAACTTCTCACCTTCAGGTGTCGTGACACTCACCTTTTGAGTCCCAGCCACCTTTCCGAACCCATGAATCACCTCGACATTCAAGCGAGTCAAACTATTTGTCAAGTCACCGCGTAGCTTCGTGACTAGATTACTGGCATGAGCGGCAATTCCGGCTCGATCGAAACTGACATTATCTACCTGAATCCCAAACGCCTTGAGATGGTGAGCATTCCGCAATTCCCGCACTCTGCCAGATGCCGCCAGCAGTGCCTTGGAAGGGATACAACCCCGATTGACGCAAGTACCACCCATATCCCCAGCTTCGATAATTGCCGTCTTCAGTCCGCAACTTACCGCATGGAGAGCCGCACCATGTCCGCCTACACCTGCGCCAATAATTACTAAATCATAGTCAAATTGTTGACTCACGTTATTTATCCCTGTTGATGGTGTGCCTTTATTTTCGCTCCGACCGATCGCCATTGTAAAGGATCGCTCGAAAATACTCCCAAACTAGCCAAAAAATAGACAACTCACTATTTTCACTCACTACCCTATAGAACCGATTGAAGATCTTCTGTCTTGTCGGTTTTTTTATGTCTAGGGAACCTCCGAATAAAACCGCCGCTAGTGGGGGAGGGCGGGTTCGTTCGGTATCAAACACTACAATCGAAAATTCCTAGCATAAACCCGCCCCTACGGTTGGTGTTTAAGAATGTGTCATGTATTCTACATACATGTATGGATCTGTAGGGGCGGGTTTATGCTAGAAATTATTGTTTAACACTATTCTCTCCCAAACAAACCCGTCCTCCCTCACCAGGGTCGATCGCTAAAAAGATCTCAAATGGCTTCTATAGTGGGGACTGATTGCCAGATAAGTTATAGTCGATCGTAGTTAATATTTCCACTCACATGATTCCTGTATCCCAAGCCGAACAGATTATTCTCGATTTAGTCCAACCCCTAAGTGAAACAGAATCGATCGATCTGACTCTAGCGACGGGGCGAATTTTGGCAACTGAGATCGTCAGTAAGTTGGACTTCCCCCATTGGGATAACTCGGCGATGGATGGCTATGCGGTAAAATTTGCTGATGTACGATCGAGTACCTCTAAACATCCAATTACCCTCGAAGTCGTCGAAGAAATTCCCGCTGGATATCAACCGCAGCGGGAGATTCAATCGGGGGAAGCCGCCAGAATATTTACAGGGGCGATCGTGCCTACTGGTGCCGATACAATTGTGATGCAGGAGCATACCCAGCGCGTTCAGAAAAATTTTGTTAAAATTCAAGTCACGCCGACAGCTCGTTCCTTTGTCCGCCAGCGGGGAGCATACGCCCGCATTGGCGATCCGCTGTTGGCTGCTGGTACGGTGTTAAATCCGCCGGAAATCGCCATTTTAGCAGCGACAGGGTGTAGTGAAGTTCGGGTTTACCGTCGTCCGCGCGTGGCGATTCTCTCTACTGGCGATGAATTGGTGACACCGCACCAAACTCTAAAGCCAGGACAACTTGTCGATTCCAATCAATATGCTTTAGCCGCCTTTGTTACTCAGGCTGGGGGTATACCGATCTGCATGGGAATTGTCCCTGACGATCGCGCGAGATTGACTGCTGCCATGTCTGAAGCGATCGCGTCTGCGGATTTCGTCCTTTCGACTGGTGGTGTCTCTGTCGGCGATTATGACTATGTAGAGGAGATTTTGGCAGAATTGGGTGGCGACATCCAGATTCGCTCTGTCGCCATCAAACCAGGCAAACCGCTGACTGTTGCCAAATTCGATCGGGGTGCTCGTGTCGTCTACTTTGGACTACCAGGCAATCCTGTCTCAGCACTAGTCGGTTGTTGGCGATTTGTGCGGGTGGCAATGGCAAAACTGGCTGGTTTGCCCGAGTCGATGTGGCAACTAAATGCGATCGAGGCAATTACCACTCAAGATCTCACTGCTGACGGGAGCCGCGAAACTTATCTCTGGGGTAAATTGGCTCTCATCGATGGAAGATACCATTTCAGTCTGGCTGAGGGTAGTCATAGTTCGGCAAACCTCATCAATCTTGCAGGTACAAATGCCATCGCGATCGTGCCTGTAGATGTCACGGCGATCGCGGCTGGAACCACAGTGCGGGTATCGATCCTCTAGAAATTTAGAGTTCTTGGCGGTTGTACATAAAAAATCCCCAGCGAGTGGGGATTAGTGAAGATACTAGCCGAAGACTGCGTTCTATTGAACGATGACTTTACCACCCATACCAGCACCACGATGGGGTTCGCAGTAGAAAGGATACACCCCAGCGGCAGTATCGGCTGGGAAAGTTGTTTCGTAAGATTCACCAGGAGTGAACATTAACTTTTTGTGAGATAGCTGAGTAGCGATCGGACCTGCTTTACTGTCAAATACAGCATTGTGAGGAGATAGCTTGTTGTTAACCCATTTAACTGTATCACCTGGCTTGACAGTGAGGGTTGATGGTTCAAATACCAGCATTCCTTTGTCAGAACCCATTTTGACAGTGTAAGTTTCTGCTGATGCTGGATCGACTGCCATGAAGCAGCTAGCAACAACCAGCAGAAGCATTGACAATACTAAACCCAAATTCTTGAACATTGTTTGTTTTCCTGGTACTGACATAGCTTCCTAAATGCCCGCCAACTGCAAAATGCTAATAGCCCTACATTTCCTTGAGCGATCGAACATCCAGCAACAAGACATTTAAAATTTTGAATAGTGAGTAATTCTTTTTACTCTATGAACTATTTTAATACATAATTTTGCTAGTTTGACAGGTTGTCTTTTGACAATCTGCATTAAATAGGATCGAGTTTGGATAAATACTCTCAGCAAGTGCGGAAAACCCAACTCCAGCGGTAGCTTCAACGCCTCGATCCGAGTCTGGCTCAAGCATTAAGGCTGTGAGTTATGCCAAATCCGCTCTAATTGTCCGATCCGCTGAGTCAGCAGTGTAGCGCACCAAGCAGGGGGGAACCGGATCGATCGAGTAGGAAGGGAGTAGATTACTGTTATAGCCTGAAGGTAGCCTCTATGAGCGATAACACCGCAGATCGATCGAGCTATTTGTTCATCGCCTCAATCTGTTGAGAGATATTCAGAGCATACTTATCTGTCATTCCTGAAATAAAATCTAAAACGTGTAGGTATGAATGATCTAAAGACCAATCTTTTTTTGGTTGATGGCTACCCATCAAATTCAATATTTGTTTGAATCTTTCGGGAAAGCAATCGCTATCTAATTGATGTAGGCTGTATGTCGATCTAATAAAGGCATCTAATAAAGTTTCGATCGTCGCATGAGAGCCGATTTCTAACTGCATTTTACGAGGATTATTAAATATCTTTTCCTTAGCAGTATTCTTGGCAGTATCGATAAATTCTTTGACTCGACCGCCACAAGCTCCAATTAGATCTTCACCCACAAAATCTCCATTTAACAGCGCATCTTTTTGGTGAATAAAGGTATCGACAATACCTTCAATTAGAGTATTCATTGCTTTTCCACGCGCAATGGCAATTTTTCGATTGTACAAGTCATTTCCTTCACAATGAGGATGAAGCGGCGGAATTTCATCAAAATTAACTATCAGTTTTAATATATCTGTCACCTCATCATAAGTCAGAAAACCCATTTCGATGCCATCTTCGAGATCGATCGAGGCATAGCAAATATCATCAGCAGCCTCCATCAAATACGATAGCGGATGGCGGCACCAACCTGTTTCATATTGTTGGATTAGCCCCAGCTCAGTAGCAATCTCTGCCAGAATTTCTCGCTCAGATCGATCGCATCCATACTTCTTTTTTCCGGCACTCTCAAGTAAATCTGATGTCCAGGGATACTTGAGAAATGTACCTAAAGTAGCATAAGTAAGCCGCATCCCTCCTTCAAATAGATAATATTCAAGTTTAGTAATAATCCTCAGTCCCTGAGCATTACCTTCAAAGTTTTGGAAGTCATTAAGTTCTGCTTTGGTTAAGTCTTTCAAGAAGTCTCGATCGGCATTTGCTCTAAACCAATCTCCGATTGCTGCTTCTCCTGAGTGTCCAAATGGAGGATTTCCGATATCATGAGCTAGACATGCAGCTTGGACGATATCCCCTAGATCTGATGGTTCAATTTCGATACATTTCAATTCTTCAGCTAGTCTTTTACCTACTTTAGCACCCAGACTTCTGCCTACAGATGATACTTCTAGGCTATGAGGTAAGCGGGTATGAATGTTATCATTTTCAGGTAGCGGATGTACCTGTGTCTTGTGATTTAGACGTCGAAAAGCACTAGAGAAAATGATCCGATCGATATCTTTCTGAAAATGACTGCGCCCGACTTCTTTTTGTTCGATCTGACTTACTCCAGATCTTTTTCGGGATAAAAGATTTACCCATGTCATTCGGTTCATTTTAATAGTTACCTAGCTCATAAATTCTGTTAGTATATCTGAGCATCTATATCTGTTCATATTGAATAACTTAACAGTGCGAATCGGGTGGATTTGCGTCAGGATAAAAAGTGACGATCGCGTTATCTTCTTTAACGAGTACTGCGGTGTAAGTGTGCCCCGAATCTAGATCGAATACAGAAAAATTACATGTAGTTCTAGATCGAGCTTTGGCTTTAAATGCTAATGTTGCTGCAATCAATAATTCGGCTGCGTCGGTAACTAGCGCATAGCCATTACGGCGATCGATAATCAGCCGATTGTCATATTTAAGCACTACTCCGATCGTATATACTGCCCCGACGATCGTTTCTTCTTGGCGTTGATTATCTGGCAATTTTCCTGCCAATCCTTGCTCTTGAAGCTGGAGATATCTCCCGACATAGTGCATCCCTTTGAGTTGTCCATTGTGGATATTGCCACAAAAAATATGCTCGAAACCATGACGTTTGAACCAGATTTCGCTTAGATCTGCGAGAAATTCTAGATCTGTAGTTCTACCGTGAAAGATCTCTCCACCTACTGCTATTTTAATCCGCTCGAATACGGCTGGATGAGCTGCGAGTAAAGCTTGAAAATCTTCCGCCACAGCGCGACATCCCAAGTTTCCGCAGACTTGCAATACATCTCGATCGAATGGTGATAAATCCGGCGGTGGCGGGGTAATATCTACTTCGATTCCCTGGGGGAAGTTATGGATGTCGGGATTATCCACGACATCGAAAAACATTGGTAAGTGTTGTTTGCGGCGATGGGGTTTTTCCATTTAGGCTAGCGATCTATTTGCATCGTGTCTGGGCGGAATTATCTCAATCTAACATCGATCCCGACCTTAGTATAGTCGGGAGCATCTATAGCGATCCTATTTGAGTTCCTACTGACAACATCGATCTGTAGGATTGCTTGGCTTCATGCCCGCCCTCCAGGGTTTAAGCTTCTCATTTAGGATTGCTGTAAAGGTTAAATTAATTAATAATTGATAATTGGGTTGTTATGGCGGGGACTTCAACACCTGTTCTTTGTTAAAGCGATCGGTTCTAGTTATTTCCACCAACTTAGACGACTCTGGATCGCCGCACTCAATTGGCGGAATGCCTCAATTAGCGGATCGAACCAACCAGATCTATAATTTCGATCGCGATGATAAGTATGCCACTCTTGTGCGGCTCGATCGATGAATTCAGCATAACTAGGCGATAAGCAGGGAAAGGTAGTCAAATTTACAATTGTCAGTTTTTGTTGGATGGCAATTGCCAGAATTTGAATCAATTCTGGGGCGTTTTCACAGATGATTTCTGCTCCAAGAATTTGTCCGCTCCGAGTAACGACGATTTTACAAAAACCACTAGTTAGATTAGATAATATTGCCTGGGGACAGGTTTTGAAATACTGGTGTAGGATCGTTAGATCCCGACGAGGGCTATTTATGGCAGCATCGCTTGTCATCCCGACTCTGGCTAGCGGTGGATCGGTATAAACAGCCCACGGTAGATAATTATAACTCTGATAATCAACTTTGGTTTTGCGCCAATTTAGGGCATTTCGGACGGCAATTTTCGCCTCATATGAAGTCAAGCTCTGACTCTGATAACCACCCAAAACATTGCCACAGACACTACCACAGGCATAGATCTGACGATGGGAAGTTTGGAGTTTATTATCGATCGAGATACCTTTTTCGGTATAGTCTACGCCGACGCCCACGAGATTAAATGATTCTAATAATGGTCGATCGGGTAAAGCGATAAAAATTTCATCGACAGCGATCGAATCAGTGCCAATGATGACTAGTTTAGTTGTATCTTCTGCACTAACACTAGTGACGATCGTTTCTAAATAAATTTTTACCCCTTCTGCTTCTAATTGTGCCTGAATCAAATTTGCCAGATCGCCATCTTCGTATGGTAGTATCTGTGCTGTTTCGACGATGAGGCTGACTTTACATCCCAATTTTGCCAGGGTTTGAGCTAATTCTACCCCGATCGATTCCGAGCCAATTATCGCCCATCGGCGAGGCACTACTTGTTGGCGTTTCGGATTGGCATCGATTAAACTCGGTAATCGATCGAGTGTGAGATAGCCTGTCTCTTGAATACCTGGAATCAATGGATAATGAGCAATCGATCCAGTAGCGATCAAATAAGCACGAGCGCGAAGATATCGTCGATCGATATTAAATGCTAAATGAGGACGACGACAAAATTCACCCACCCCGATAATTGTATCGATCCCCATCGCGGCTAATAGCGCAGGGCTAGATTGCTGTTCGAGTCTGTCGATCGCCGCACGAGCGTACTTCCATGGGTAGCTACTCGGCGACTGAAGCCGCGTTCGATCGGGTTGATTAGTTTTGGCGATCTGTGCCAAAGCATAGGGGTAGAAGTCCCGCTGGGGATGGAGCCTGTCGCCAGACGACTGCGGCAGGATTAAGGCTACTCGCGCCCGCAAATTCACAGCTTCGATCGCGGCTGCTCGTGCTGCTGCTGTCGCACCAATAATTACTAAATCGTATTCTACAGCCAAAATTCAGGAAATGGGGGTGGGGATGGGGAAATAATTAATTGAGAATTGAGAATTGAGAATTGGATTTTTAGGATGGGGATGCGATCTAAGTTGTTCCCTCAGGAGCATCGCGCATTAAAGGCACCACGAGCGACTAACTAGCCAAAGCGATAACCAAAGCCTCGCACAGTCGTAATATACTGCGGTTGACTGGGATCGACTTCGAGTTTTTCACGCAACCAGCGAATGTGGACATCGACAGTTTTGCGATCGCCGATAAAGTCGATCCCCCAGACTCGATCGAGCAATTGTTCTCGCGCCCAGACACGACGCGGGTTTTGGATAAATAGCTCTAGCAATCGAAACTCTCGTGGTGAGAGATTGACATCTAGCCCACGTACCGATACTCGATACTCTTCAGGATAAAGGGTGATATCTTGAAAAACGATCGCGGGTGTATCAGCAGCCGTATTTAGGCGATGGCGACGCAGGAGCGCACGGCAACGTGCAACCAACTCTCGCATACTAAAAGGCTTGCTGATGTAGTCATCCGCACCGACTTCCAAGCCCAATACCCGATCTGTTTCAGTAGTTTTGGCACTGACGATCAGAATCGGGACGTGATTGCCTTGATATCGTAAAAATCGGCACAAATCCAGACCACTAACTTTAGGCAACATCAGATCGAGGATAATCAAATCGAAGGGCAAGTCCTGAGGCTGGGAAGCTGATGCTTGACACTGGGCTAGAGCTGTATGTCCATCAGCAACAGCAACTACTTCATACCCTTCCTCTTCTAACCCTAACACGAGTAATTCCCTAATCGACTCTTCATCTTCTACTACTAAAATGCGATTTGTGACGGTGCCTAGTTGCTGAATAGCAGAGTGATTCGACATATTGAGTGCAAGCATCATCACAGGTAACGAAAAAGAGCGGGAAATTTCAGCACAAACTGACAATCGGCGCGAGCATAGTCTGTCTAGGCGCTAAATATTCAGTCGGGAAGATCGGGGAGGACAGACATTGTTGTTGATTACACTATTAATAGCAGGAGATCGCCCCTGTCACAATACTATCCTCTCAAATAGCCAAGTTCGGAAAATTTTCGGCGATCGAGACACTCAGCAACAACGCAATAGTCCTCAACACATATAACCGCCTAAAATATTAATTATCCTCTCTTGCCGATCGCGGATATTTATGCATTTACATCTGAGCACTTGGACAGAAGTTGAACTTTATCTCCAAAAATCCACTGGCATCATTATACCAATCGGTTCGACCGAACAACATGGGCCGACTGGATTAATTGGCACGGATGCCATTTGTGCCGAATCGATCGCCGAAGCTGTCGGGACAGCCACTCAATCGCTAGTTGCACCAACCATCAATGTGGGGATGGCACTGCATCATACTGCCTTCCCTGGCACGATGAGCTTGCGTCCGAGTACGATGATTTTGGTGATCCGTGACTATCTTACCTGTTTAGCTCGATCGGGATTTACCAAGTTCTTTTTTATTAACGGTCATGGCGGGAATATTGCTACTCTCAAGGCAGCTTATTCCGAAACCTATGCTCACCTAGCCGATTTAAATATTCCCAATGTCGATCGGATAGAATGTCAAACGGCTAACTGGTTTATGTCTGGTAGTGTCTATCGTTTAGCCAAAGAATTATATGGAGATCGTGAAGGCTCTCATGCTACACCCTCGGAAGTTGCGCTGACTCAGTATCTCTATCCCGAAGCAATTAAATCTACCCCATTAGATCCAAATCACCTCTCGAAAGAATACAAAATTCTCGGCGCGGCAGATTTTCGTCGTCGGTTTCCAGATGGGCGTATGGGTTCCGATCCTAGCCTCGCCACACCCGAACATGGTCAACAATTTTTCGATTTGGCAGTTAAAGATTTAACTACTAGTTATCTAGAGTTTCTGGGTAATAATTAAATACTCATTTAGCTCTCAACCCCTCACTTAATTGGAATACCTACCGATCTCAAAAAACCGCGCAAGCGGAGTAAAAATAATGTTTCTTTAACTTTGGAATTATTAGTCACCAAACTTGCATTATCAAGCTCGACTTGTTGCTTGGCAGTGACGACTAATTCCGCAAATTCATTAGCAGATAAAGCTTTGCCATCGATCGGCGATCGCGCTTCGGTAATGATTTCGGCTCTGAGCACTTCCTCTGGAAGATCGTTTTCTAGCGGTAAACTACTCGCTGGAGCTGGCACGATGGCATTCCAGCAGATCGTGCTAGCACAGACAATTTGGATCGATCTAATCACAATTTTTAATCGCATCCTTCTTGTATAGCATTTATCATTGCCATGATGTATGATTTACCAGTCACTAAATACTGGCACAAATAATCGACTGCATTCATCCACCATTACCCGATCGCCTTTGTATGAATCAACTAAATCTGCCCCCTCAGGTCAAGCGTTGCTCAACTCCTCAGCCTGTAGCGTCGAGATTGAATGTAGTTGGAACCAATAGTACTCAGCCGCAAGTTAGCCATTTGGTTCAACCTCCTTCAGTTCCAGTCTGGCTGAGATCGCTATTAACCATGCAGCAGGGGGCAATGGTGCTATTTGCCAGTATGTTGGGGTTGAGTGCGCTCGTTTATGGCTATACTGTCTATACCCAAAGCCTGTGGAGAAGTCAGCACGGACAATTGGAGCGATTACAGCTCCAGGAAAGTCAGCAAGGTGTGATGAACGAACATCTCAAGCAACAGATGGCTAAAGATGCAGATCGATCGAATAGTGGTTTAGTTGCGCCCAATCCCGACCGTCTGGTATTTATCCCCAGTGCGCCTCAACGTCCGACTAAATCTCTACCTACGCCCCATTCAACCCAACCAACTCGTCAGTCAAAACTGCCACTAGGTTATTAGACTTCCTGCGAAAGTCAGGCTTTAGGCTTTAGGCTCTAGGCTTTGGGCTTTTTATTTATCAACTATCAACTATCAACTATCAACTATCAACTATCAACTATCCACCATCCACCATCCACCATTCACCATTCACCCCCTACACTAAATGTCTAATTTGACACTGGTACGGAAGTAGCTAATTGTGGACAACTCACTCTCGATCGTAATTCTTGCTGGTGGTCGGAGTTCTCGGATGGGTCGAGACAAGGCGACGATCGAAATTGATGGTGTGCCGCTGATTCGTCGGATTTATGATGCTGTCGCTGCCTGTCAAGATGTCCATCGGTTCGCACCCGATGCTGACGATCGATCGATATCTCAGCACATCTATGTAGTCACACCGTGGGCACAAAAGTATCGATCGCTCTTACCTGTCACTTGTCATTTCATCCCCGAACAGCAGCCACATCAAGGCCCCCTCGTTGCCTTTAGTCAAGGATTGGCAATGACTAGCTCGACTTGGGTACTTTTACTCGCTTGTGACTTACCTAATTTGTCAACTCCAGTCATCCAATCATGGATCGATGAACTGCCGTCTGTTGGGCTTGAGAGCATCGCTTATCTACCCAAACATTTCTACAAAGGTTGGGAACCATTATGTGGCTTTTATCGGCAAATTTGCCACCCCTGGCTACTCGAATACATTGACGGTGGCGGGCAATCTTTTCAAGGTTGGCTGAAGCTGCATCCAGTGACAGAATTAGTAGTTACCGATCCGCTGTGCCTATCAAACTGTAATACACCTGCGGACTTGACGAGGATCGTCGAAAATCGCTTCAACGCATAGCATCCCGAAACTAATCAGTTTAAAATAGTAATCGATCCCCAGATCGTGACTTCTTTAATCCTGCTTAGTCAAACAGATGTGAAGGAAAACTCCGCATAATTTCAAGCGCAAAATCTCAAATCTCAAATCCAAAATTCAAAATCTAAATGACCCTACTACCGACTGATGACACTCCACTGTACAATCATCCACTACCCGAAATCGAACAATGGCTGATCTCGATGGGTTGCGAACAGGACGATGGTGAGTTGCATTGCTGGCATATTACCCGCCCTGATTGGCGGGCAGAATTGTCGCTGGATATTGAAGAGTTGACAGTCCGCTATCATTCGAGCAATACTTCGAGTTCAGAGTCTCCACCAGGATCGCAAATGGCTCCAGGACAAAGTATTTATCGAACTTTCAAGTATTCTCTCAGTCGTCAAGACATCGAAAATGCTGTCTTTGCAGGGCCATAACTGTGGATAGAGGGTAGAGGGTATAAGCCAATATCCCTCCGCTTTTGCAGGAGATCTAATGGTGAATGGTGGGAAGGAAGTAGGCGATAATACGGAATGTTAATGCACTACCTCGATCGATTACCGCAAAGATAGTCAGCTAGGGGAATATTAGGCTCAGACGCGAAAACTACCGGATATTGACCTGCTTTGGTCAGTTACCGTGCTACATTAGGAGCAACACTGGGCTTGGCATACATCGGTGCAATCATCTACCCATCGATCCACCCATGTTTTTAGCTATCTTTATCGCGGCAATCTCTGGCTTGCTTGTAGGTGCCAGTGCTGGTTACATCTGGCATGAGGCTTATGTCAGGCGGCAATTACGACAGGTTTTAGATGTGCTGGAAACATCTGAAGATCGTGAAAATATTTCGTTACCGCTGATATCGCAGTTGCGCCGCAGAGCGATCTTTAGTCAACAGCAACAACAGCAGCTCGAACAACAGTTGTTTAGTTGGCAATCTCTAATCGAACTAGCACCGATTGGTTATCTCCAAATCGATGCCGAAAATCAGGTATTGTGTTGCAATCAGTCAGCTCAACACCTGCTCCAGATCCAAAAATGGCATTCGGGACAAACAAAATTATTATTAGAATTAGTTAGATCTTACGAACTCGATCGATTAATTACCAAAACACGCTCGACTCAGGTTGCCAAAGAATTAGTTTGGCAGTTTCACTTTGGTTATCCTCAAGCGGCAAATTCTCGGTCGCGGAGCGTCTCCTCTGGAGAATCAATTTGGCTCAAAGCCAGTAGTATGCCATTAGCTGATGGGGCAATTGGGATATTTATCGAGAGCCAACAAGAACAAGTCGATGGCACCACAGCGCGGGAACGCTGGTTGGGAGATCTCGCCCACGAAATCCGCACCCCGCTCACCGTCATCCATCTGCTTGCCGAGACATTACAATCTAAAGTTACACCCGATCTAACTCGCTGGGTAAATAAAATTATCCGCGAAACCGATCGATTAATCGATCTAGTTCAGCACTTTTTAGAACTAAGTCAGTTAGAATTCTCTACTACTCAGCATCTTCAATTAGCACAAGTAGATTTTGTCAGGCTCATTAATGATGTTTGGTACACCTTAGAACCGATTGCCAGACAGCGACAAGTTGAATTTGTCTATACAGGCCCAGTGCAGTTATTATTAGAAATAGATGCAGCAAGATTTACGCAAGCAGCGATCAATTTATTTGATAATAGTCTGAAATATTGTCCCGATCGAGGGCATATTTGGATGGATATTCATCTACTAGAATCACCACCGACTGAGGACACCAGATCTACTCAGCCACATCATCAGGTTTGTATCGATCTCTATGATGATGGAGCTGGTTTTACCCAAACCGATTTACCCTATATTTTCGATCGCTTATATCGTGGCGATGTCTCCCGCCAACGCCAACCCTCTAGTAGTAATCTCGCTCAAACCACAGGCAGCGGGCTAGGACTAGCGATCGTTCGTCAAATCGTCCTCGCACATCAGGGGACGATCGTTGCTAAAAATCATCCCACTACAGGCGGAGCTTGGTTCCGAATAATTTTAGGGAATCGGGAATAGATGTAAATTAATTAGCCAAAAACTTAGATGATTAATGATTCTGGTGATAATTACGACATTAATTGACATGCAGCGATCGGTAGAATAGAGCCAATCCCCGATATCTAGATTCGATCGATCTGAAACTAGATACTATAATTAATTTTAAATGTGACTATATCTTATTCATTGAATGAATCAAAACAATTTAAACATCGCAGCCGTCGCCTAGAACAAGATCTGCTGCTGATGGGAGCTTTGGTAGAACAGTCCTTTCGACTGGCGCATAGATCGCTATTTCAGCGCGAGATTGGCATCGCCGAGCAGATTCCCAAAATCGATCGCAAGATCGACGAATTTTATCATCAAATCGAGATTGAATGTGCCGAATTGATGACGATTGCATCCCCCGTCGCGCAAGACTTACGGCGGCTGAGTGCATTTATGCAAATGGTGCGCGATTTAGAGCGGATTGGTGATTATGCCAAAGATATCGCCGAAATCTCCCTCAAATTGCTCCCTTATCCAGAACATGCCTGCATCCCCGCGATCGAACAGATGTCTCATCATGCCAGAGCTATGCTAGAGTCCAGTTTAGCAGCTCTGACCAGTCTCGATGGCACTGCTGGCCCCACCGTTCACAAGCTGGATGATGATGTCGATCGCGCCTATGATGATATTTACCATGCTCTAGCTAGTCAGACTCATATTCAAGGATCGATCGAGCCGACAATCCTACTAGCACTAGCAATCCGCCATCTCGAACGCATGGCAGATCACGCCACTAATATTGCTTATCGAGTGACTTTTATCGTCACAGGTTCGAGGAAGTCTCAACTAGCCCAACAGTTCGCCGACAGCCAATCTCATACCATTAACTAAATCCGTTCCAGATTGGGAACGTTTGCCAGAGAGTTGAACTTCACGGATCAGGAGATAGCCAGAGCCAGTTTGCACGATAAATCCCAAACCTTTAGCAATTTTGACTACTGTGCCAGGTACACTGCTACTGAGATCTAGACTCTCTAGTTCGGGGATGAGCTGCTGCATTTCTGGGGGTAAATCCGCTTGAAAATCTCTGCCCAATGGCACTGTTGACATAATTTTTAGCGGCTGTGCGCGGAAAGTGGTGACACAGTTGGGATAAAAGCCGCGTACTCGATTATGCAGTGAAATGTTCGATCGAGTCCAATCGATCGTGTATTCTGATTTCTGAATCGGTGGTGCCGAAGTAGCGGCTAGATGCTCCTGGAGCGTCGGTGTAATTCGATCGAGGTCAACAAGTGTCTCTATCAGTAAATTAGCACCCTCAATAGCTAATTTTGTCGCCAATCGATCGGCATTATCCCACAGACTGACAGAGGTTTCATACTTGAGCAGCATCGCCCCAGTATCCATCCCTGCATCCATCAACATCGTGGTAATCCCCGTGCGATTTACCCCATCCGTCACGCAGCGTTGAATCGGTGCCGCACCGCGATACTCAGGCAACAGCGAACCATGTACATTGATACATCCCGATTTGGGCAGATCGAGAATTTCTTGAGACAAAATCTGTCCGTAGGCTACCACTACAAATATATCTGCTGTTAGTTGGCGCAATGCCTCGATCGTTTCGGGATCTTTTTTGATCCTTGCGGGTTGCCAAATTGGCACTTGATGCGCTGTAGCCACCTCTTTAATCGGTGACGGTGATAATTTATTCCCCCTCCCTCGATTCTTATCCGGCTGCGTCACCACCCCCACCACCTCAAATCGCGACTCTGATAAGAGTCTTTCCAATGTCGGAATGGCAAATTGAGGAGTACCGAAGAAGACGATTCGCATGAATTGGTGGATGGTGAATGGTGGATGGGGAATGGTGGATGGTGGATGGTGGATGGGGAATGGTGAATGGTGAATGGGGATGTCTTGATTTGCTCAAATCAGGAAGTCTCCTCCTAATTTAAGCGTCACTGCCTAAAAGCTAAGTTTCAGACTTATTAATTTGGAGATCGTATGTGCAACCTACGATCTACAGCAATTCCAAATTCAGAACGAGTCTAGGTCATTTCAGCTAATTGACAACCCTTGAAGGCGTTTGATTTGTACAAGAGAATGAGGGTTTCAGCCCACACAATTTTTGAATTTGGAATT
>NZ_JBGSQZ010000152.1:0-46549 GCF_041737865.1 Chamaesiphon sp. | reverse complement strand
CCAGATTCAAGCGATCGAGTGCAAGGGTTTTGAGCCTTTCAACGTCAAAACCTTGCACTTAATTTCTGAAAAAAGGCTCAAAACCCTTGCAGTGATTGGCTTGCTGAGATCTTCAGCAAGCCCTATAATATTTGTAGGGTGGGCACTGCCCACCACATACGTTTCAGCCGATCGAGTCCAATCTAACTCAACACCCAATTCACCAAAGTTCTGACTGGATGACCCGTCGCGCCAGCATTATTCACGCCGCTCTCCTTGTCGCTCCAAACTGGCCCAGCCACGTCTAAATGCGCCCAGGGCGTATCCTTGACAAACTGTTTGAGGAAGAGAGCCGCCGTGATCGAACCACCACCGCGCGGGCCAGTATTTTTGAGATCGGCGATGGGTGACTTAATCCCATCGAAATACTTATCTGCTAAGGGCATTTGCCAGAAGTTTTCACCTGCGAGTTCGGCTGCTGCGAGAATCCCATCGGCGAGGGACTTGTCGGGACTCCACAAGCCGGAAATATCATCACCCAGCGCGACGATACAGGCACCTGTGAGCGTTGCGAGATCGACGATCGCGTCCAGTCCCAATTTATCGGCATAAACTAACGCGTCAGCCAATGTTAACCGCCCCTCAGCGTCGGTGTTGTTGATTTCGATCGTTTTGCCATTGGAAGCAGTGAGGATATCCCCAGGGTGCATGGCGCGACCGCTAATCATGTTTTCAGTCACCGCACTGATGAAGTGGACTTCGACATCGGGTTTGATTTGGCCGATCGCTTTGGCAGCTCCAAACATCGCCGCAGCACCACCCATATCCATTTTCATGGTTTCGATGCCGCTACCTGCGCCTTTGATATTGAGTCCGCCGGAATCGAAGGTTAAACCTTTACCGACGATCGCGATTTTGCGGCGGGGTGTACCTGCGGGTGTATATGTAAGATGGATAAATTTCGGCGGCATTTCCGAGGCTTGAGCTACGCCTAAAAATGCACCCATCCCGAGAGCTTCACATTCTGCTTGCTCCAAGATTTTGAGCGCGAATCCATATTCTTTGGACATCTGTTCGGCGGTTTCCGCCATACTCATCGGCGTGACGATATTCGCAGGTGCGGCGACTAGTTCCCGCGCTAAGATGACGCCATCAGCGATCGCTTGTGCTTTAGCAATCGCCGCATCATTTCCGGCGGACTCTAATAAATGCACTTCGGCGAGCTTGAGCTGACTTTCAGGTTTTACTTCGGACTTGAAGCGATTGTCTTGATGTAGTGCTAGGAGCAGTCCTTCGCTAATGGCTTGAGTAGTTGCAGCAGCATCGCCATTCCAGACGGGGAGACTGATACCTAGGGTTTTTGCTTTTTCGCGTTTGGCGGTGCGGGCAATTGTCGCACCAGCCTTGCGGAGGGTATCGAGCTTCATTTCCGCCTCCTTACCCAAACCCACGAGCATGATTTTTTCGACAGGGGTATTTACGCCGACACGAGTTACGGCACTGCTGCTTGAGCTGCCCTTAAATTCAGTTTCAGAGATCAGTGCTTCGATCGCACCTGATAACTTGATATTTAGTTCGGCAAGATCGCCGCCCAGTTCGACAGCATCCTCATAGAACCCAATCGCCAATAGATTTCCAGCCCATTCTAGACGGGGGGTAGCGATCGCTTTGATATCCATATTTATGTTTACGTAAGGGTAATTTCAATAGTTTTTGGTTGCTGGAGTTTGAAGCAACATCCTGCTAGTACTGACTCCGCGATTCTCCAGTGGAGAGCCGAGAGCGAGTGCAACACGCCCTTATTGTAGCAATTTTGATGAAAATCATCTTTCACTACACCCCATCGGGCAGTTACACAATCGAACGAGACAACCGCATAATTTTGATGTTCGATCGAAGTGGATGTTGAATTTTGCGACGATCTCACCAACAGTCGTCCGATCGACACCAAACATCAGAGTTGCAATATGATTAGATTGATACAACGTTGAAGAACGGTTAAAGGTATTAACGGATGGATAGAGGGGAAGTGCCAAGCCAATCCCCGTACCAGATAATTTGGATGATTTATCAACAAAGCTGAATACATAAGAGGATTTTGGGAATAATAGGACTACTAATCTTGGAGAAAGCCAGTGCGAAAAATATAGATGGACAACTCTCCATACGACTTTGCTAAACAGAAAGCTGCTATTGCAGGGCATATTGAAAGAGACTACGAGTTTACTCTTCAGTGGTTGCCACAGTACATAGATGAGTTCCCACAAGCGATGCAAAATGTGTCACTGAATTGGCAGAAATGTAATTTTATTCGTGATGCTCAAAGCATGGTGCCAGACAACTATGGTGTGTACTGCTTTTCCACCAAACTAGGAATGCCATTTGCCGATGATTTACATATTCCTCTGTACATTGGCAAAGCTGCTCAACAACATCTTTCCGAAAGATTCAAAGACTATCTTACAGAGTCTAAAAATATCAAAGGTCGCGAAAAAGTGGTGATTATGCTTAATAAGTATCATAATCGGCTAGTTTTTTGGTGGGCTGAGTTGCCTCGAATCCATGTAGATGCGATGGAAGAACATTTGCTGATGTGTTGTCGGACTCCATGTAATAAAATTTTTCCCGATCGAAAAAAGCATTGGGGTAAAGCATTTTAATAATAAATATAGTTAATTAGGACAAAAATCATGCCAGATTACGTACCAGCCTTACAAGCCCGCATGGGGGATTGGAAATACTATGTCACTGTGATGAAAATCGGGAAGATTGCTCGTGAATGTAGGCTTGCAGAAGAAATTCATACAGACAAAGATCTCGATGATTTGATCCAAAGAGCAATTACAGATCGTGTTGCAAAAGAGATGGTTCCCTATCTTTTAAATGAACCTCAACGATTTTATGGTGCTTTAGTTGTTGCTGTTTATGGAGGTGAGCCAGAGTTTTCGCTAGTAAGAGTTGATGAGCACGAACTCTTAAATGATAAAGATAGAAGCAGTTATGGCTTTGGGCTACTTCGTTTTGATGGAAGCCAAGTCTATTATGCCTTGGATGGTCAGCATCGCCTAAAGTCTATGCAAGAAGCAATAAGAATGCAACCTGACTTGGCAAAGGAAGAAATTACTGTAATCATCCTTAAACATGAAGAATCGGAAGAAGGATTGCGACGAACCCGTAGATTATTTTCTACCCTTAATAGAACAGCGAAGCTAACGTCTTCTGGAATGAATATTGCTATCGATGAAGATGATGCAGTTGCAATTGTCACACGTCGTTTAGTAAAGGAGAGTGATATATTCAAGGGAATGGTTTCAAATACCTTGGGAAGCAAGCAGATTAACCCAGGCAAGAAAAATGACCCTTATATCACAACACTTACTGTATTATATGAGGTAAATGAAATTTTACTTGGTACTTATAATGAAGGAATGCAAATTGACAATAAATTTAAGCAATTTCGTCCTTCAGATGACAATCTAGATGAATATTATATATTTCTGGAAAATATCTGGAAAGAGATGCTTGATTGTTGTCCTGATTTTAACCATGTTAAAAGTGGAATTAAAAAACCAGGTGAGCTTCGTCTTCTGACTGATTCAAATAGTCAGCCTATCTTGGATGATGGCCAAAAACCTATTCCTGGTGGAAATGTCTTCATGCGTCCAATTGGTCAATATGTCATTGCCGAAGTTGTCAAACAAGCTGGTATTCAAAGAAAGTCAATCCCAGATGTAATCCAAGCAATCATGACCCATGTATCTATGGATATTGATAATGCACCTTGGGTAGATCTAATCTGGGATTCATCCAAAAGAACTATCATGGGTACAAAAAAAGAACAGGCAATTATCGTGGCGATAATCTGTCATGCGTTAGGATTGAAAATACCACACAATGTAAAATCGAAAAAATCGCTCAAAGTGCGCGATCTTAAACAAGAATATCGTGATATGATTGGCGATCAAAAAGCTTCTTTACTTCAACCTATTGATTGGTCTGGTAGAATCACCCAGATTCATGAGAAAGATGAGGAGGAAGAGAATATTTAACGCACCTTGAATTTCAGAGAATGAGACTCAATCCAATTAGCGATCTTCCAAGCTAAATCTCTGAAATGTTTAGTAAATTCCTCCACATGGGAATGTTGTGTGCCACATTCAGCCGAGAGGCTAAAAACTTATGGCATAAGTTTACTCATTTTTAAACCATTTACCAGGTAGCTATCGATTTCAACTATTCAGATAGCATATCGTTAACTCTCGCTCGCGTAGCGTGCCAAAGGCAATCGATCTAATTAACTCAACGTGTCGATATCTTCTGAATCTGCCGTTACAATTTCTGTTTCTTGACCTGAGAGTCTCTCCCCAAGAGAATCTATTTCTATTTCATATTTCCCGATTAGATCTTCCACTTCTTTATTGCTAATATTACTCCTATCTGATTTAGAGTAAATTGTCGTAAGTAATATTGATTCAGGCGTTGCCGTGTAGTATATAACTCGATAACCGCTACTTTTTCCTTTTCGAGTATCACTATTTGGTACTCTAACCTTATAGACGGGATATTTATTTTCAGCAATTCTATCTCCTGGAGTTTCACCAGCTTCTAATTGTTGAATTAGAGGTTTAATATCTTTATCGATCGAACGATATCTTTTGTTTAGCTTTTTTAGCTCTTTTTTATATGAAATACTTTCGTAAATCTTGATTGTCGGTATTCGATCCTGCATGGACTATCTTCTGGCTTCGCTGAGTTCTTTAACAAGAGCCAAATGCTGTTCGTAGCTGTTTTCCTCAAATTCATCGAATTTATTCGGAGATTTAGCATCTTTAATAAACCACATCACAACATCAACATATTGAGGTTTAGTTTCTTTCAGTGGCTGGTCGAGGATAAGCTGCCCTTCTTCATTAATTTCTCCTGTAGTTTTAATCTTAATATCATCCCACATCTCTGAGACAGGGGTACACTCGCCTCTGGAATATTCGCGTAAGCTCTCAACAATATCCGCAAGAATCTCAGCTTTAGTTGGTTCGCGATAATCTTCTTCATCATCGTCACAAAATACAATATCAATTTCAACCTGCTGAGGCTTGATTTCCTTTAGTGACTCATGCAGGATGAGTCGATTATTTCCATCTATTTCTCCTGGTACTTCGATATATCTCATATAGCTTCAGGTATTGTTTTAGCTCAACTCTAGTTTAACATTAACTTCTAAATGAAGTTCTCGATCGCGTAGCGTACCGAAGGTAATCGAATCTCCCACGATCGTCGATTCTTACTGGTGGGGTGGGCGGGTTCGTTCTACATTTGTTGGTAGCAATCTAGACTGACTAGCATAAACCCGCCCCTACAACGTATAGAAATAAGTTTGAATTTGGAATTGCTGTCGAATCCACCCAATTCAATCATTTAACTCATCTTCCTCTAGATCCAAATCGATTCCCTCGTTCGCGGAGCGTCTCTGAAAGAGAATCGAAGCCTCCGCCAATTCCTCATCCACAGGATGAGATTCAACCGCCATAACTTGACGGACAAACGCCGGACATTTCGCAGTTGGATCGACATCGCGCTTGTAGAGGGGACTATCCTCCCCGCGACAGAGATAACCGTCGAAAAACTCGCATACCGCGCAACAATCCATCCCACTCAAGATCGCCGAGTCAACTGCAAAAGATTTATGACTGGCGGGTTTGAGCATCAATCCGCCCTTCGTCCACTTTGCTGATAATAGTCCCGTAGCGGCTAAATGTTGCCAACGGGGATCTTCGAGGACGCTATCGGCGATGCGTAGCCATGCACCATCGAATTCGGCTTCGATTTCGATGTCAAATTCTTGTCCCGCATCGACTCGCGCTACCTGGGCTTTAGAGAGGTGTTCGGGTGCTTGTCCGAAGGTAATGGTATCGCCGACTTCGGGGATGTGAATCCAATATTTATCGCGCAAATCTCCGGCGCGAGAGAGTTCGTGGAGGGCGGATTTGGAGCCGTGGATTAGGATTAGGTGTTGGGGATTAACGCGGTGGATGACTTGGGTAATCCCGACTCGATCGGCATGAGCAGATAGATTGAAGCGTTGAATCTTGGCTCTGACTGTGAGCGGGGTACCGTCGAGTTCGATTTCAGTTCCTGGTTCTAGGCTTTGCAATAAGCGTCCGGGGGACTCTTCATCGGTATAGCCGGAGATGAAAATAGCCGCATTTTTTCGATCTAATAATGTTTTAGCATAGCCGATACTCGCTCCACCTGTCAACATGCCGGAACTGGCGATGATTACTGAGGGATGGGCGATCGCTAGCGGGCGTTCTCTGGGCGAACCGATCGAGATGATCCGTGGTGAGGATTTCTCGCTGAAGAAGGGGGACTGGGTTTTGGCGAAATTCTGGACGGATGCGGGGAGTAAGTCTAATTGCGTCTGGAATAAGTCGGTGACTTCGCGGACTAAGCCATCGACGTAGACGGGGACGTTGATGCTATGGAATAAGGGGCTGGTACGGATGGCGAGGATGATTTCTTGGGCGCGTCCGAGAGCGAAGGCGGGGATTAAGACATTACCACCTGCGCCGACGACTTCAACGATGGCTTTTATCAAATCACTCTCTTGGCTGCGGCGGGATGGGTGGGTATCTGCGCCGTAGGTAGATTCGGTAATGAGGATGTCGGCTTCGGGTAAATCGGCGAGTTTCAAGCCCTCTGCGGTGCGGCTGCTGGTGGTATTGTAGTCGCCTGTATAGAGGATCGATCGATTGCCGTATTGCAGATAGATACAGGCTGCGCCGACGATATGCCCAGCATGAATAAAGCGAACTGTCAACCCTGGGAGAGGCGAAAAGTCCACGCCGACGGGTTGGGTTTGGAGGGTGAACAGGGTACGATCGAGATCGTCAGCAGAAAATACCTGTCCGAAGTCTTCATTTCCCTGCTTTTGCTGGGCTGCTTGGACTTTCAAACCATCAGTCAGCATCACATGGGCGATTTCGCGGGTGCCGTGGGTACAAATCATCGGCACATCGGGAAAATCCCGATGGAAAATCGGTAACGCTCCAATATGATCCAGGTGAGCGTGGGTAATTAAGATTAGATTAGGACGTTCTAATAATTCAAATGCAGGTAAAGGATCGCTCCCTTTGGGGCGAGTCCCTGCATCCATCACGATTTCGTACGGCCCAATTTGCACCCGAAAACAAGACGCACCAATCCCTCGCGCTGCACCTAATGGTGTGACAATTAACCTGTCTAAATACTTATCACCCTCATCGGTGGTTACTTTTTCCCCATCAACAGGGATGCTATTAGCGGGGGCGAATTTACTCTGACGAGGATAAGCATAAACCCGCGCCACTTTTGTCCGCGCATGTACTTGAACTCGCGCTCGTAATTCTGTAGGGACTAAACTTTGGGCTTCCCATTCCCAGATTGGCTCCTTGACTCTGGTAAGGGATAGCTCCCAATCTCGCTCGGTTAGCTCCAAATTCAGGGCGGAGAGGGCGATCGGGGTAATTTGTTGCTGGCGATCGTTGTCGAGGTTGCGAGCATTGTAGACGGTCTTGGGGGCAACACTAGAAAGAGATTTAACGGTCGATTCCTCACTTGCGATCCGATCGAGTTGGGTGGCTTTGAGAATCTCTAAGGTATTGCCCACTCGCTGGGCGACAAGCTGCCACAATTGCCCTGATTTAATCGCTTCAGGCGGATTGAGCAGTGTCGGACGGATAGTTTGTTCGCCGTGTCGATCGATCTTCACCGAGACAATGTTATGCTTGCGACTGACTTGGCAAGTTCTACCAACACAGACAAACTTATCAGCTTCAAGCGCATTCTGAGACTGCTGGGCGACGATTTGCAACCGACTAATATTACCATCGGTTTGCATAATCGGAATCACCCGCCACTGTTTATCGCCCTCGATCGTGCTGACATCGCCCAAAGGTGCAGCGCGAAAATGATAACCATCGGGGGTAGTTAAGACTAGTTTATTCGGATCGCGATCGTCAGGGGCAATAATTCCACTAACTGTCATTTCACAATAATGTTCGAGTGAAACTGCGATCGTGTTGGTGGACATAGGATGATGACGGTTGGGGGTGTGGGAAGTTGGGGATCGTCCAACTTATAACTATTGTATACCTGACAGAGATTTGTCTAACCAAGCTGTCAAGTCATCGGTGGTATTGAAGTCTAATAATGCGTCGCCTAGAGATTCGATCGACTCTAGGGATAGACTGTTGATAAGCTCGATCGAGTCAGCATCCAGTTTTCCGAGCTTACGAGTTAACATTCTAATCATTAACGATTTTCCTTCTTCATTGCGACCTTTCTGAGTTGCGATATCGATTTGTTCGAGATACAAGGGTGATAAATTCATGATTAACTTCCCCAAAGGGACTCAACAGAGTTTCTAGCAAATTGATGTCATCGATTTTTACAGCAATTTCGATTTCATCACTTGACATTGCATTCCATAGATCGACTGATTTTTGACATTCATCCAACCATCTAATTATCTCACTTCGATTAGGATGAGAATATTCAGCAAAATTCTCATACTGAATATTAGTCTGTAAAGGAAGTTGCTTGTTTATATTAAAAATAATAGTTTTGAACTACGATTTGCCAAAAAAGAAGAGATGTTGCTGCGGTAAAACATTCTCATTTTTCAGAAGTTTTAATCCCACAGATTTCATTTCTTGCTGAATTTGTTTTTGAGTGGTTTTGTGCCGAGGCTTGATGAAGACTTTCGGATCTTCACCGCGATATTCTGTCAAGACAACTCGTCCACCTGGTTTGAGTGCGGAGATAATACCTGCCATCATTTCATGGGGATAACTGAACTCATGATAGGCATCTACCATAATGGCGAGATCGATACTGGCTGCGGGTAATTCTGGACTTTGCTCGGTACCCAATTGGGGTTGGATATTGACGATCTTATTTTTGCTCATCCGCTGTTTCAACAGTTCGATCATTTCTGGCTGCACATCAACGGCAAGTACTTTACCTTCAGGTATTTGTTGAGCTAGGAGCTGGGAAATATAGCCTGTACCCGCTCCAATATCCGCTACAACGTCTGTAGATTTCAATCCCAGTGCGGCGATCATTTTTTGGGGTTGCTCCTCTGTAGCGCGATCTGGACGCTCTAGCCAGCCTGCACCTTGATGTCCCATCACCTGGGCGATTTCTCTACCCATGTAATATTTGCCCGTACCGTCAAAGCTGGGTTGTCGATAGCTGTAATATTTGGATTGGATGAGGGCGGTACTAGTTGGGGCAGAAATTTGCCAGCAAACGAGACAGGAGATGAAAAGCTTGAAAAAGTTTTTAAAAAGCATTGAGTGTTAAATGATTGACAGGGAATGTATTTGGTTAGATCGATCGAAATTTAATAGTTTGAATCCATCCGCCAGTCAGATTCGGGAACGCGCTGATAAATACTATTGTCTCTTTGCATCATATTGTAACCTACCAATTCCCGTCGGAGCGTGGCTGTATCGATATGAATGGGTTTGATAATTTGATTCAACTCCTGTTCGGAATACCGTCGTTCTAATTCAAATTTTTGCACTAACCACTTGAGAATAATCCGGCGTTTCTTGCGACTAGCGGGGATTTCTGTGATGAGATCGTTCTCGACAAAGCTACTGAGGACTCGTAGAGCCAAGAGTACCTACAAAAGATACTCTTATGTCTTGGAAAAATGAAAATCTATACATCGGTGGTATCTTGTTCGGCAACTTTGCCAAACAAGTAGCGATCGCCAATATACTTTAAGATTACTCTACCAAACTTCGGATCGTCCCTTTCGATCCTGGGTTTGACTACCACGCCTTCCCTACCGTGAGTACCGCCGATGAGTGAATCACCATCAGAAAATCCGCGAATAACATCTAGTGAAAAAGCACCTTCATATACTAATGGTACCTTTTCTACTTGGTGTCGATCGCATAGAGATTTAAAAATAGGATAATCAACATATTTACCATCCAAGATCAGATCGAAAGCGCGAAAACTTATTCTTTTCGCACCATAGGTATAAGCTTGAATACCTTGTCCGTATACTTCCCCATATAAAATCGCTTGTTTGTGTCCTTGACTTTGCAAATCTGACAGCAAATTTTTGACACCAATTAAGGTGTGGGGAAACCAGTAAGTATTTGCCACCATTGAGATCGGATCTTCCGGTTCTTTCCGCCGCAAGGTTCTCGAACCAGCCATCATTGTCGGCTGTTCTTCGTCAGAATGCCATACGAAACCCACCCGACAATTGGTGCCGTGAATTTTTTCAGTCGCCACGACTAATTCCCCTATTTCTAATAAATTGGGGTAGCTCCGCATATTTTCCAGATTGGTATATTTAGGAAAATATGGATCGTCACTAGCACTATCTCCTGCTTGCGCCTTAACTGGCGGAAAGTATTTTGTTGCGTTGTAAAAATCGGCAACATCCTCACCCAATTTCATCCCCTCTTCGGGATGAACGACTAGTCCAAATGATGGTTCACCGCGTAATTTGATCCGGTGAACTACCAAAACTCGATCGCCATTAATATCAGTTTTCTCAGACAGGTATGCACCAACATTCAACTGCTCGGCAACTTCTTTGGGCAACACAGTACCCTGCTCGAAATACACAACTAAATCGCCAAGTTGATGGACACCTTTTTTGACACACATTTGCCAACCTTGAACGGTAGCTAGTTCAAGGGCATCGGCATTATTGTGAGGTTTGATTTCCAATATTTCGCAGACTTCGACTTTGATTGTACTCATACTCCCTTCCCACTCAAGAAATAGACATCATGATTCACCATTCACCCCCCACACTAGATGTCTAATTGACACTGGAAAGGGAGCAGCTAATTTTCAAAATGCTGTAAATTTACTCTAGACAATATTTGACTAGATTTTTCCACCCTAACAACAGAAATATCAACCTAGCTTACAGTTTGTGTTCCCCCCCATTTCAATCCAGCCGCGAATCAGACCAGAAGTAGACTGCGCCGCAGCACAGCGTCCCGCAGCATCGATGACAATCGCTCCACCCTCGCCATTTACCTTCGCAACCAAGTAATCAATCCCCGCCTGCGCCGCAGCTTGGGCATCCATGCCTCGAAACTGGACGAAATCGGAAATAGTCTTCGCAAACACCGTTCGCAAAAACTGTTCGCCATAGCCCGTTGCAGATACCGCACAGGTGTCATTATCCGCAAAGACTCCCGCCCCGACTATCGGCGTATCGCCAACTCGCCCCCAGCGTTTATTTACCAATCCACCTGTGGATGTCGCCGCCGCGAGATTGCCTTGCAGATCCCGCGCTACTGCTCCAATTGTCCCCAGCTTTTGGGACGGTTTAACTCGCTGGTGATCTAGCGTCATTCCCCCTACTAGCTGCACTTCGGCTAGCTGCTTAATTCGCGCCTCAGTAATAAAGTAATCGTCGGGATAAGTTTCGATCTCGCAAAATTTTGCAAACTCCAAGGCTCCCTCGCCCATCAGTAGGACATGTTCGCCATGCTCCATCACCCGCCGCGCGAGGGAGATCGGATTTTTGATACTTCGTAGACACGCTACCGCCCCAGCTCGCAAATCGCGTCCGTCCATCAGGGCGGCATCCATTTCCACTTTACCATCGGCATTGAGTACTGAGCCGCGTCCCGCGTTGTACAATCGATCGTTTTCGAGGAGGCTAGCGCAATACTCCACTACATCCAAGGCACTATCGCCGCGTTCTAGGCGTTCGCGACCTCGTTCTAAAATCGCGGTAATACTCTCTTGAAATGTTGCTTCGCTGGCTTCACATTTGAGATCTTCTAGGGCACCAGCACCACCGTGAATCATTAATGAGTAGGACATAAATTAGTGAATGGTGAATAGTGGTTAGATTGCTGTTGTTCGTTGGGGTGGAGGGTAGTTCTACAGTTTAAGTATTTCAAAAAAACTTAATTTGACGGATCGGCTCAAGTTTTTAGCACAAGCCAATCTTCAATTACTTTCGCAGGATGTCTACTAATTTTTTTTCAAGGTTGCGAGAGCTATTGTAGCAATACATCTGCTGGTATCCCCAAGCGGTAGAGGTTGCGAATCATCTCTAATGTTAGTGGTTTGCGTTTTGACATCACTTCTGTCACCAAACTTTCACTACCAAAGATCGGAATCAGATTTAATTCCAATGGTACAGTCGATCGACTGTACCAATATCTTGCTAGCGATCGAACATTACGGAGAATTTCGATATTTCGTCAGCACAAAATTAGTCTGCACTAATGTCTCCAGGAATTAGTTCCTCCAAGATCTGAAAGCGAATATGGTTGATGGCGAGATCGCCCATCGAGATATGCTCTGGCTTATCAATTGCTTTCATTTTTTCAAACGAGATCCCTTTACCGATTTCGGTATGATACCAAGCTAAACCCATGAAAAACCGTTGGGGATATGGGCCGCGTTCGATCGTGTCGTCCATGTTGGATTCCATTGGCAGCCAGCCCACTCCAGGCACATAAAACTCCAACCAGACGTGGTTAAAATCGGGCTGAAGGGGTTGATAAAGTCGATCGGGATAGGGGGGACATTTATACCGTCCGATCGTCCTACAGGCAATCCCATTTAGGCGCGATAGGGCGAGTAATACGCCCACGTATTCACCACAGGAGCCAACTCCCCGCGCTAGGGCGACATCGGGGGTGTCGATGCGGGGCTGAATGCCGTAGGAAAGTCTGTCGTAGACATAGTTGCGAATTTTGAGCATCTTTCGCAACACATTTGTTTCTGTGCCGACGGCTTCTTTGGCTGCCTGAAGCATGGTAGGCGTATCCATCGCCAAATCGTCATCATCTAGTAAATATTGCTCTAGCTCGGCGGGGAGGGTGGAATCATCGAGATCGCTAGGAGCGAGGGAGTACTTGA
Source organism: Chamaesiphon sp. (assembly GCF_041737865.1). Taxonomy (NCBI): domain Bacteria; kingdom Bacillati; phylum Cyanobacteriota; class Cyanophyceae; order Gomontiellales; family Chamaesiphonaceae; genus Chamaesiphon; species Chamaesiphon sp. Next base: position 33,667 of record NZ_JBGSQZ010000152.1, on the reverse strand, counting down.
AACCGTACATTTCGATCGTTGCCTTCCAGCCGAGTAGTCCGCCTTGATGGGGATTGAGTCTGTCAAATTTGAAGACTGCTACTTTTTGCCCTGCTTGTGATTCGATCGTCATTTCACTACCGATGGGTTCGATGTGACGAACTTTCTGACGTAGTGTATCGGATGGTAGCGCAATCCGCCACTCAACTTGGTTGAGGGTGACAGCTTCTAGGGGGAGCAGTTCTTCGACGTAGGATAGCTCCACTAGATAACCATTAGAGAGAGTGTAGTGCTCTGCTCGATTGTGGTGGATGTACAAGGGATGGATGAAGGTACGATCGCGGAATGTCAACTGGTATGGGAATTTGGCATTAGGATCGTCCCGAATATAGGGTTCTTCATCGGCATACACGACGTAACAAATCGGCGTACCATCGGCAGGAGCATAAAATGTCATGCCAGTTGGCGAACTGAAGGGAGTGAGTGCGCTAAATTGAATCGATCCATCGGTACGATTGAGACAATAAACAGTCTGCTCTGCACGATCGCACACCCACAGATCGTCTTTGTCGATTGTCATTGTTTCACACCCCACACCAGGCTGGGGTAGTTGCTGCAACTGTTTAGCCGTAGCACGATCGAACACATGGATATAGCCAGACTTCTGACAACTCACATATACCATCTCGCCACAAACCGCCACCCCAGTCACCGGATAGGGTAGCCGCGTAAAAATTGTCGGGGCGATTTGGTGCTGGGGAGAGGCTACACCACTGCACCAGAGCACTTCCTGTCCCTTGGCAAACCAGAAGGTGCCCTCCCAAACTGTCAACCCAGTCACCCCAATCCAGTCGGGAACGTGGTGGGGATTAAGAATAATTGTATCGTTGGTGTGTGGATCGATCGAGACTAGATATCCGCGTACAGTATCGACCGAGATCAACCGCGCTCCATCTGTCGCCAGTCCTGACAGGGCATAGACACCAATCGGTCGAATCGTAGAATGCTGCAATGAAAGATCGGGAAACGCGCCTTCAGGCTTCGGCATAGATTGATGGCTCAAAACATTTATCAAATAGTATAGCCTTCAAGTTCAACCTAAGTTTGCCGCGATCTGGTAGCAATAGAGAGTTACCGTGAGCTTTTGTGACCCATGATACATTCTGCCAGTCTTACCTATGACTAGGATTAGGAGAGGATTGCTCGGCATCGGTATCTCAACGACGCTCAAGCCGATCGCATCGAATGAGCAGCTCATTATTGCAGCATAAGGATACAGCAAACCGTGAAAGTTATTTATGACCCAGACAAGGATATTTTACAAATTACTTTTATCGATAAGACCGTTGAGGAAACGACTCAAATCGCCCCAGGATTGGTGATAGATTATGACGTAGATGGAAATACGATCGGCTTGGAAATCGCCAAGGCATCGACAAAGCTTGATAGTCCTTATGCCATCTGCTACCATGTTGGCGAAGCCAATTTGGATAAGCCCAGACCTAAAGAGAAGAATTAGGCAAGTAGAGCGGTGCTGAAATTAGGGTCTTTAGTCCCGCTAGCGATCGCACCTGGAGATCAATCATTCTCCCAAGATTCTGCCCCGATTAAATCTATAATGCGCCCTCTCAATACATAGTCATATGTATCTAATAGGTGCTCGATGTCCCACCATTGGCAATCGCCAAAATATTTTTTGAGTTCGTAAATTCGTTGCTGTCGCTCGATCGAGCCTCGCGCAACTAGAGTCCGCACCTCATCTTGGAAGTCACTAATGCAATATTGCTCGATTACAGCCACGATCCGATCCTCCTCTGAAAATTAGCAAAACAGACTCAGCAAAAGGTCTATGCTTTTATTGTAGTAGGATCCTTCGCTCTATGTCCATTGACATCATCCGATCGGTATACGTTTGCTCGAATATCGATCGAGAATATCTACCTTCAGATAGATGTCTTGAGGAAATTGGGTGGTAGCTGTACGCACAATTGCTACAATTGACGCAACTAAATCATGGCAGATTAAGGGGATATTTCCGAGTTATCCAGCACGTAGCTACGTCATTGGCACATCTCCCCTGGAGCATCGATGCCTGCACAATCAAATCCCGTTCGATCTTAAATTAAATATGACTAATCCTGTACGAATCTTGATGTGTGCGCCCCATCATTACGAAGTTGATTATGTAATAAATCCGTGGATGGAAGGCAATATTCATCGCTCATCGCGGGAGCAAGCTGAAGCCCAATGGGATAAACTTTACCAAGTCCTGAAAACCTATGCGATTGTCGATCTCGTCGAACCACAGCCGGGCTGGCCAGATATGGTATTTACAGCAAATGCTGGGTTGATCTTGGGAGATACCGTCGTCCTCAGCCGCTTTTTTCACCCCGAACGGCAGGGTGAAGAACCTCATTTTCAACAGTGGTTTGAAGACCAGGGTTACAAAGTCCATACATTACCCAAAAGTCTGCCCTTTGAGGGGGCGGGGGATGCGCTGTTAGATCGGGGCGGACAGTGGTTGTGGGCGGGTTATGGATTTCGATCGGAACTCGATTCCCATGCTTATTTAGCCCAGTGGTTGGATGTCGAAGTACTCTCACTGAGACTGGTAGATCGGCGGTTTTATCACCTGGACACCTGTTTTTGTCCGCTGGCGGATGGATATCTGTTGTATTATCCTCCCGCCTTTGATACCTATTCCAATCGGCTAATCGAGTTGCGCGTTCCGGCTGAGAAACGGATTGCGATCGAGGAAGCGGACGCCGTAAATTTTGCCTGTAATTCGGTCAATATCGATCGGGTAGTAGTGGTCAATAAAGCCAGCGATAGCTTGAAGCAAATCCTGGGGGAGCGCGGCTTTACGATCGTCGAAACGCCCCTGACGGAATTTCTCAAAGCAGGTGGGGCTGCCAAGTGTTTGACGCTCAAGGTGACGGAACCCTACCATGAGTCGCCGCAATTGTCTACGATTCAAAGTCGGACGATCCAACTCGAAGGTCATTTATTGGATTCTGGGCTGGTAAATCAAGTCCTAGATACGATCGTGGCAGGGGGCGGTAGTTTTCAAGTGGTGAATTTTAGTCTCGGCGCACAGCGTCTAGATACCTCAGCGGCAGAGGTCAAGGTTTCGGCCCCCGATGCGGCGGTGATGGCGGACATTATGGGGCAATTGATCGACCTGGGAGCGGTGAGTGCGTCTGAGGATACTGTCAATGCCAATCTGACAGCAGTGGTTCAATCTGGGGTAGCTGCTGATGATTTCTATGCGACGACGATCTATCCGACCGAAATCTCGATCGCGGGCGAGTGGGTAAAAGTACAGGGACAACGGATGGATGGTGCGATTGCCGTTACCCAAACAGCTACAGGTACAGTTGCCCGCTGTAAGCTGTTGCGAGATCTCCAAGTGGGTGAATCTGTAGTAGTCGGTAGCGAAGGGATACGTACCAAACGCAATGCGACGACGATCAAAAAAGTCGCCACCGAAGAATTTAGCTTTATGGGGGCTGGAGTATCGAGTGAGCGGCGGGTGGAACTAGTCGTCGAACAAATCGCCTGGGATTTGCGCCAGATCCGCGATCGTGGTGGTAAAGTTGCGGTAGTAGCGGGGCCAGTGGTGATCCATACTGGCGGCAGCAAGCACCTGAACCAACTGATTCGCGAGGGGTACGTCCACGCCCTATTGGGCGGCAATGCGATCGCCGTTCACGATATCGAGCAGTCGTTGATGGGCACCTCTTTGGGTGTAGATATGCAGCGCGGAGTTTCCGTACATGGGGGGCACCGCCATCACCTCAAAGCGATCAATACGATTCGCCGCTGTGGGAGCATTGCCCAGGCAGTAGAGCAGGGCGTACTCCGCAGCGGGGTGATGTACGAATGTGTCAAACACAATGTCCCCTTTTCCCTCGCCGGATCGATTCGCGACGATGGGCCATTGCCAGATACGCAGATGGATCTCGTCGCCGCCCAAGCGGAGTATGCCCGCTTGATTGAAGGTGCCGACTTGATTTTGATGTTATCGAGTATGCTCCACTCGATCGGTGTGGGCAATATGACTCCCGCAGGTGTAAAAATGGTCTGTATCGATATCAATCCAGCGGTGGTGACTAAGTTGAGCGATCGCGGCTCGATCGAGTCAATTGGCGTAGTCACTGATGTCGGGCTATTCCTGAGCCTACTGGTGCAACAACTCAACAAACTTACCGGACAATACGATCGGGTTTAGCTCCCTTCCTTTGATGGAAGCCATTTGAGATCTTTTAGTGAGCGGCTAATCGGCAAACGAAGAGAATTTGTGGGTTTCGGGTTTTACTTGTGTGGGCAGAACCCGGATCTGGGGGTACTGTCTTGGCTCGCTAAACCCTCGGGTTCCCCGAGGAGCGCGAGCCGCCGCCCCCGTACTAGAGGCGGAACGCTCTCTTGATTCGCTAAACCCTCAGCAGAGCCGTAGACGAGCAAAGCGAGGCGTGTCGTTGGCGTAAGCCTAAATATGCCGTCGCTCATCAGTCAAATTAACAACTCGGCACGAACACCTTGGAAAACCACCAGATGGACAGCCATAAAACACTGAAAAACCCAACTTCCAGCTATGTGGAGTAGGGAGCATCCCACTTTTTATTTAGCGATCGCGAATTAACCCGTTCAGGTAAGCGCAGCGGTGCGCGAGTACTTGAGGAACATTTTCAGCTTTCCACTGCGCCCCAGAGATTTTAGTACGGCGATCGATCTGTTTAATTGTAGACTCGATGGAGCCAGAACTAATGGAACAAATTTGTTCGGCTTGAAAATAATAATAATTAATTATCCGATGACGATGTTTCTCTAGATAAGCACAAAAGTTTTCAGCTTGTTTCAGGCTACAATCACTGAATAATTTAATAGTCTCATCAACTTTTCCATACCATAGCAGCTCTCTAGCCGCAAATAATCTTTGATTAGAGCCTCCAATTTTATGGAGATTTTCCATTAAATGAAACCAGTCGAGAATTTCTCTTCTTTCACCGACAGGTACAAATTCTTTGATAATATTCCATACCCCGTCGTGACCATCACAATCGCAGGTAACAACTGCTGCTAACTCTTGACTATTTACCCAATTAACGATCGTCTCGTTTTCTTGGAATGATGATGCAATTTTTTGCTGTTGATGCAGTACTGCTGCCTTATATCCTTTCCAGCTACACACCTCTCCCTTTGGGGTTCTCACTCGAATATTTCCTCCATCTACACTCAATTCTGCCACAGGTGTCTCGGCTTGAGGTAATTCAAATTCTTGTCGATGAATTAACCTCTGCTGGGCACTCTTCGATATTCTTACTCCGGTTAAATACTCAACTTCTTCTGTTGTCCTTTCATAAGAGACTGATGCACTTATTCGTAAGCAACATACCTCCAAGTATGGACTTATTTGAGTATGACTTTTGATATTTAATTTCGCTGCTTGTTTGCGCGTAATCACCAGTTCTCCAATTATGCTTTGGATCTATCTTTTATATCCTCCCGTTTCAACTGTGATATTTTCGATAAAAAAGCGGATGCAATCGCGCTGAGGTTTCCTCAGCACTGGACGGGTCTCCCGCCCAGTTGTGCGTTGCACCAAGCAATTCCGACTTCTGGCATTACATTTTTTTGCATTCTCTCCCTGACTACTTCTTCTATTTTCCCTCAGCTTGTCAGTTCTTCTTTTGCTGTATTTCTATACAAAATTTTGGCGATAGCTCTAGCATGTTGCTCGATCTCTTTTTGTTCTTCTGGACTCCTTACACCACCTTGATTTGCTTAACCTCATTATCTCAAGATTGCAGTCACTTTGCTTATATTTTTGTCAAATTCCTCAATCCTCTTACTAGTACATAAGATTTATTTCTGCAAGCCAAATAAAAAGTGGGATGCTCCCAGCAGATGTAATTATCTCGCACCCCGATACCCGCGAAGATAACGATAGTGTCAACGAAGCCGATATCTCGGAAGTGCAACGCTTTTGGAAAGATATGATGGTAATTTATGGCACTCCCAAGCAATATCAAGACAAACTGATTGAGAAATTCAAGGGCGGCGATGATGACGATGCACCAGATTTAGTCATCGTCGTCGATAAATTACTAACGGGATTTGACGCGCCGCGCAATGCAGTTTTGTACATCGATAAACGTCTCAAAGAACATAATATCTTGCAAGCGGTCGCGCGGGTAAATCGCGTCTTCGAGGACAAGGCTTAGGGAGCATCCCAATGGTGCGAATAGTACAAATGATTAAGCTGAAAACCGATTGAGATAAGCACATCGCTGCTTGAGAACTCTCCCAACATTTTCAGCTTTCCATTGTCCGCCAGAAATCTTAATTCGGACACCAATCCGCTTGATGGTTGATTCAACAGAACCAGACCCGATACATCATCCTTGCTGCTGGTCGGATTGATAGTCAGGTATTCGCTCCTGGTGTCGTTCTACATATTTCAAAAAATTTGCGACTGGAGCTGGGGGCTGTTCCCAGTCATCAAAAGCTGCCTTAGCTGCGGCTATTCGTCCTTGCCATAAGTCTAGTCTAACTTGCTTGAGTCGTTGCTCTGAGCCGCCAACCTTGTGGAGATTTTCCATCAGATCAAACCAATCTAAAACCTCTCTTGGTTGTGCTGGCTGTCTAATCCCTGTGACTATTTTCCACACGCCTGGGTGTCCGTCGCCAATGCAAGACACAACTGGAGCTAGCGGTTGACTATTTACGGATTCTAACAATGCTTCATTATCCTGAAACCAAGCGTCACATCTGATTCCATGCAAGCTTACTGCTTTATAGTCCAGCCAAACACTGGGGCCTTTCTCTGGTGTTCTGATTCTGGCCTTACCACCATCCAGACTCAGTGCTTTGACGACGACTGTCGCCGTTTCTGCCGTCCAGTCAGTTCGATGTACTAGTCTTTGTTGAGTGCTATGTCCAATCGCTATTCCAGTCAATTCCTCGAAATCTCTAGCCGCATTTTCATAGGATACATTCGCACTCAGTCGTAAACAACTCTTTTCAATCCAAGGACTCAATCTTTTTCTCGGTTTGAGTTGGAGCTTTTTTGCTTGCTGTTCGCTCCCGCTCAGAGTCCCTACACAGGTTTGAATTTGTCGCTTTCTTCCTGCACTTGTCTCGGTGCTGCTGCGTAAAAAAAATGCCCGAATGTTGGATGAACATGTGCCGTGAGCTGGTCACGCAGAGAAATTACAAGACTTTGAAAGTCTTGTAATTTCTCTCTCGGTGTGTTCTTAAACAGAATTGCAGCCGCCGCTTCTAAATGTTTGTTCAGTTCTCTCTTTTCTTTGGGAGTCACTTTAATCGATCGTTAAATAGCTCTTTTATTCTGACTTAATATCGCTGTCATTTTATTGTACTATTGTACTGTTCGCACTATTGGGATGCTCCCCAAGGCTTACGGGCTAGTCATCGACTATCGGGGCATTTTTGGCGAAATGAATCAAGCCCTAGAAATCTACGCCGCCCTGGAGCGGGAAGGGTTCGATCGCGAGGATATCGAAGGTGCCTTGGTAGGTATGCGAGTAGAGATCGCTAAACTGCCCACGCTCCACGCTGCTGTGTGGGACGTATTTAAAGGGGTAACAAATCGCCAAGATCGTGAAAGCTTCCAGCAGTGGCTTCAACCCCAAGACAGGCGAGATGAATTTTATCAATGCTTGCGAGAATTTGCCAAAACTCTTAAACTCGCTCTCAGTAATGCCCACTTCCAAGCCAACACCCCCGAATCTACCAAACAACGCTATACCCAAGACATCAAATATTGGCTCAATCTGCGAAATACAGTGAAGATTCGCTATGGGGAAATTGTTGACTACTCAGACTTTGAGAACCAAATTCGGCGGATGGTAGAAAAAGAAATCGGCGCGTCGGAATTTATCACCATCATCGCACCTGTAGATATTTTCGAGTTGGATCGATCGAATGCCGAAATCGAAAGCATTGCAGGGATAGCAGCTCAAGCTGATGCGATCGCTGCTAGAGTAAAAAAAAGTCGCGATTACCTACGGCAGGCTACGCCAACGAACGGATGGCAGAAGATCCCGTATTAGACCTGCGCCTGAGTCAATTAATTCAAACCGCGATCGATGCCCACCGCGCCAAACGCCTCGGCGATATCGAATATCTCCAACAAATGCAGTCATGTCTAGAAACCGTCCGCAGTGGTGGCGCAAATAACGTTCCCACCCCACTCCAAACCCGTCCCCAAGCACGAGCATTTTACAACGTCTTGCAAGCGAAACTAACTAGTAGCCTAGAGACTAAAGTCTCCGATAGTGATGCAAAGTCCGCCTTCGCGGACTATAGAACGAAGTCAGTTGTTAGTGCAGCAAAATCCACATACATAACAACCCAGTCCGCGAAGGCGGACTTTGCATCACCAGCCTCGATTTCAATCGACGGCGTTATCAACGGCAATAGCCATAATTCAGAAATATTTGTATTATTATCGATCGGCATTGAAGACATTATTACCACACATAAAATCCGCGATTGGCAACACAATCAAGATATTCAAAAGCTAATGATGAACGCAATCGACGATATCGTTCACGACTTAAAAAAGACTCACAATTTATTTATTCTTTGGAGAGATTTAGACGAACTAATTGCCAAGATCCTCAAGATTGCTGAAAATTATGAAGTTAACTGATATTCATCGCGTCCCCTATGGCAGTCAAAATATTACCTTCGCCCTCGAATACTCCCCGCGCAAAACCCTGGCGATCGAAATTCATCCAGACAGTAGTATTATTGTCAAAGCTCCGATAGATGCGACAATAGAATCGATCGAAGCTAAGATCGTGCGTCGCGCCACCTGGATTGCCCGCCAACAACGCCAATTCGCTAAATATGCCCCACCATTACCCGCCCCTGAATGTATCTCAGGCGAAGGTTATCGGTATCTGGGTCGTCAATATCGCCTAAAACTAATCGCAAGTCAAATTGACAAAATTCTGCTGTGGCAGGGCAGATTAGAAGTGAATACTCCGACACCATTTGACAGAGACAAAGTAGAAAAATCGATCGCTAATTGGTTTCGCGGTCGAGCCACGATCGTATTTGATGAACGTTACCACTACTGTACTCAGTTAGTCTCTCCCCATGACATCCAAGGGAATAAATTTGAACTCCGTACTATGTCCAAATGCTGGGGAAGCTGTACCCCAAAAGGTAAAATCTTCCTTCATCCCTTATTGATCGGCGCGCCAAAAGATTGCATTGATTACGTCATCATTCACGAACTCTGTCACCTCCAGTTTCCCAATCACTCCACGAGCTTTTACCAGCTATTAGAAAGCATTCTCCCCGATTGGCACCAGCGCAAAGATCGGTTGAATAGTCAAGTAGAACTACGAAAATAAGCTGAGTGTCTCGTTCCGAGCATCTGAGGCGACATTTATGTCGCCTAATGGATGAAAGAAACTTTGGTTGGGTGTGTTGGGTTTCGCTTCTCTCAACCCAACCTACAAACCTATCAACCAATACGGTTCGGTTGAGCAAGCCAACCCCCAAGTCTGGAGGAGCAAGATCGATAGAAGTCCCCCAGACTTGGGGGATTTAGCGGCTCGCTAATTCTGGAGGTTCCCTCCAGAATTAGCGAGACAAGACAGGGGGCGATCTTCACTATCGAATTGATTAACCGAACCGTATTGAACTATCAATTATCAATTATCAATTATCAATTAATTTAAGATAGTTGATGGTAAACGGCTAAATGCTAGATGCTCATTTTTCACCTCAACAAATACCGTATCGCCTTCCTTAAAATCACCGCGTAGGATTCCTTTGGCGAGGATGGTTTCCAACTCTTTTTGGATCGTCCGCTTGAGTGGACGTGCGCCGTAAATTGGATCGTAGCCAGTATTAACCAAGAAATCAAGGGCAGATTCGGCTAATTTGAGCGACAATTTACGATCGGCTAAACGTTTTTCTAGTCGCGCAACTTGGATTTTGACAATACTCCGCAGTTGATTTTTTTGGAGACTGTGGAAGATGATTGTATCGTCGATGCGGTTGAGAAATTCAGGACGAAAATTGTGACCGAGAGCTTCTAGTACGCGAGCTTTCATCTCATCATATTTAGACTCATCCCCCGCTAGATCTAAAATATATTGAGAGCCAATATTACTAGTCATAATAATTACGGTATTCTTAAAATCTACCGTCCGACCTTGAGAATCAGTCACTCGTCCATCATCTAGCACTTGCAGCAACACATTAAACACATCTGGATGTGCTTTCTCAATTTCATCGAATAGAATCACGGCATAAGGACGACGACGAATACTTTCGGTCAGTTGTCCCCCTTCCTCATAGCCAACGTAGCCAGGAGGCGCACCAATCAAGCGCGAGACGGCGTGTTTTTCCATATATTCGGACATGTCGATGCGAATTAGGGCATCATCGGCATCAAACAGGTAGTTGGCGAGAGTTTTAGCTAATTCGGTTTTCCCTACCCCTGTAGGGCCGAGGAAGATGAAGCTAGCGATGGGACGATTGGGGTCGGATAGTCCCGCCCGCGAACGCTGAATGGCTTCAGCTACAGCAGTGACGGCTTCTTCTTGTCCGATGACGCGACGGTGGAGTTCGTCTTCGAGGAAGAGGAGTTTTTCCCGCTCGGTTTCGACTAGTTTTGTCAGGGGGATTCCCGTCCATTTGGAGATGATTTCGGCGATGTCGGCTTCGGTGACTTCTTCGCGGAGTAGGGATTTACCTGTGGTTTGAGATTGAGCGAGTTTGAGTTCAGCCGTTTCTAGTTGGCGGTGAAGTTCGATTAGTTTGCCATATTTGAGTTCTGCCGCCAGATTGAGATCGTAGTTGCGTTCGGCTTGTTGGATCTCGATATTAATTGCATCGATTTGCTCTTTGATAGTTTGGATATCGGTAATAATATCTTTTTCGGATTGCCATTGGGCGGTGAGAGCGCGTTGCTCTTCTTTGAGATCTGCGAGTTCTTTTTCGATCTTTTGTAGACGTTCGCGTGCTGAAGTAGAGGTATCTTTATTGACCGACAACCGCTCCATTTCTAGTTGGAGGACTTTTCGATCGATCTCATCTAGTTCTTCCGGCTTAGAAGTGATTTCCATCTTCAGTCGAGCAGCAGCTTCATCCATCAGATCGATCGCTTTATCTGGCAAGAACCTGTCGCTAATATAACGTGTCGATAATGTTGCCGCAGCAACTAGGGCATTATCAGAAATTTTCACCCCATGATGCACTTCATAGCGTTCTTTTAAACCGCGCAAAATTGAAATCGTATCTTCCACACTCGGCTGATCGACATATACTTGTTGAAAGCGACGTTCTAGGGCGGCATCTTTCTCAATATACTTGCGATATTCATCGAGAGTTGTAGCCCCGATGCACCGCAGCTCACCCCGTGCCATCATTGGTTTGAGCAGGTTCCCCGCATCCATTGCACCTTGGGTAGCACCCGCACCCACCACAGTATGAATCTCATCGATAAATAAGATAATTTGACCTTGAGATTCTGTGACTTCTTTGAGTACTGCTTTGAGTCTTTCTTCAAATTCGCCGCGATATTTTGCACCCGCAATCAGGGCACCCATATCAAGTGAAATTAAGGTACGATCCTTGAGAGATTGGGGCACATCACCACTAATAATTCGCTGTGCTAAACCTTCAGCGATCGCAGTTTTACCGACTCCAGGTTCGCCAATTAAAACCGGATTGTTTTTAGTCCGCCGCGACAAGATTTGAATCGTGCGCCGGATCTCATCATCGCGTCCAATTACCGGATCGAGTTTACCACGACGGGCAAAATCAGTTAGATCCCGTCCGTATTTAGAGAGCGATTCATACTTACCTTCAGGATTTTGATCGTTCACTTTTTGACTTCCCCGAATTTGTGAGACGATCGTTTTTAACTTACTTTCTTCTAATTTAAATTGTGAAAATAACTGCTTGCCAAAGCGATCGTCTTGAGGGTAAGCTAGTAGTAAGTGTTCGATCGAAATAAAGTCATCATTATATTCTTTACGATACTTATCAGCCCTATCGAGTAAGGTATCTACACTCCGCCCCAGATACACCGAGCCAATCGTCCCAGAGATCTTCGGCTGCTTCTGAATATAGTTCTCCAGCTCTTGCCGAAATTGACTCAGATTTACCCCTGCCTTAGAGAGAATACTAGTTGCCAAGCCATCTTGATCTAACAGTGCTTTGAGCAGGTGCTCTGACTCCATTTGCTGCTGCTGGGCAGCCTTAGCGACATCTAGAGTATTAGTGACAGCCTGCCAAGCCTTTTCAGTGAATTGCTGAGGATTGTTTGGTTGCATAATGCGACTGGGAATAAAATTTTTATATAAGCAACCTTCGAGATGGAGAGATTCACTCTGGTTACTTCTTCATTGTAGTGAGTTCGATCGATCTACTAGGATCGGTATTTACGATATGGCTGCTAAGTATTTCCGAAATTATTAAACAGTTGACAGTTGACAGCGAGGTTTTGAGGATGGGGATTTAGATAGTAGACATCGCGTAGGATGAACATCGCCCACCAGCTAGGGTTTAGGCAATCTCCATCTAACAAATATTTACATCTAGCTAATTATCTGGGAGTTGCCAGTCAATCGTGGATTTACCACTAGCAGTTAAAGCTGCATTAATCGCCGAAAAAGGCTTACTCCCAAAAAAGCCATTGCGGGCAGAAAGTGGCGAAGGGTGCGCCGATTGAATCACTGTATGTCGGGTGGTATCGATTAATTTCAGCTTCTTTTGGGCGTATGCGCCCCAGAATACAAAGATCGCTGGCTTTGATTTTTGGTTGATTTTACCAATCACCGCATCTGTAAACTTTTCCCAGCCTTTATCTTTGTGAGAATTTGGCGTATGTGCTTGGACAGTTAGCACCGCATTTAACATCAAAATTCCTTGTTTAGCCCAAGGTACCAGGTATCCATGATTAGGGATTTTGAATCCGACATCATCCCTGAGTTCTTTATAGATATTTACCAGTGATGGTGGTGTCTTGATACCTGGATTGACTGAGAAACATAAGCCATGCGCTTGTCTATTGTCATGATAAGGATCTTGTCCGAGCAATAAGACGTTGACATTTTCATAAGGTGTCAATTCAAAAGCCGAAAAGACATCTGCTGCGGCTGGGAAGATAGTTTGAGTTTGTCTTGCGGCGATGAGAAAATCTTGGAGCTGTTGAAAGTAGGGTTTGTCAAACTCTGGGGCAAGTACTTTTTGCCAAGAACTAGAAAGTGAGGAGATTGACATGCTGATTGAATAGTTGACAGTTGACATCACAGTACGGAACAGCGATTTCAATCGCTGTTCCGTACTGTGATGTTTAGATAGTGGTGCTAGTTGTTAGGTTGCCCACTTTAGATTTAATTGATGTCAAAAAATTCCTCAGTAACTGTTTGCCGGAATTAGTCAAAATACTTTCAGGATGAAACTGTACCCCTTCAATATGGGGATAATCCCGATGACGAACGCCCATAATCGTGCCATCTTCCACCCAGGCATTAATTTCGAGACAGTCTGGACAGGTGGCTAGATCGATGACTAAACTATGATAGCGAGTAGCTGTAAATGGATTGTCTAAGCCTGTAAATACACCAGTACCATCATGATAGATTTCCGAAGTTTTACCGTGCATCAAAATCGGTGCAGCGATGACATCGCCCCCAAAAACTTGACCGATACTTTGATGTCCCAGGCACACGCCCAATATTGGATACTCTGTACCCAATTGGCTGATAATTTCCAGCGTAATCCCCGCATCTTCTGGACGACCTGGGCCAGGTGAGATCAAGATTCCGTCGGGATTTAGACTTATAATCTCTGAGATGGTGATGCGGTCATTCCGATAAATGCGAATATCTTCAGCAATGGCTAGTTCCTGCCCGAGTTCGCCTAAATATTGAACGAGATTGTATGTGAAGCTGTCGTAATTATCTATAACTAAAATCATGCGTTACACTAGTCCAACCTTACTCAGTGTAACAGGATCGCCGATCGATTCAAAATTAAATATTAATTAGGTAGCTAGAATTACAACCCATCCCCATTAATGAGCAAATAGCAATAAAACTAGTTTAGGTGTAACCAGACAAAAACCTACTAGTACAGAGGCGAAAGCCGAAATTAGCACAGCACCAGCAGCACAATCCTTGGCAATCTTGGCGAGTTCGTGGTAAGTTTGCCCCACAGTGAGATCGACAACAGACTCGATCGCAGTGTTTAATAGTTCCAGGGTCAAAACTAGACCGCTAGTAATGCAAATCACCGCCATCTCCACTCCAGTCAATTGTAAAAGAGCACCGATGGTAATTGCCAATGTACCCATCACGCAGTGAATCCGAAAGTTTCGTTGAGTGTGAAAGGCATACGTTACACCCGCCGCAGCATATTTAAAACTTACACCAATACTAGTGGCTACTCGCCAAGCTTTAATCCGGTTTTGGTGTGAAGAAGTAGATATTTTGCTATTCATATCTGGTTCAATTTGATTATTTAACGATTCGTCCAGTTTAATCTGCATAGACGGTTACTCCCAGAGGGAAAATGATGATTTATTGGTCAGATGAGTCACACAGATAGCTTAAAAGTCTCATTTCCCATTGAGGAATAAGATCTATAGACCGCTACGCGTGAGGAAAGTTTCCTGCTGTTGTAACATTATCAGCAAACTTGGTTCATCGGGGTGATCCCATCCCAACAGGTGTAGTAGTCCATGACTAGCCAACCAAGCCAATTCCTTTCTCAAAGCATACCCATGTTCGGGGGCTTGTCTAACAGCAGTATCAACAGAAATAATAATGTCACCGAGATACAGGGCATCGGCTGCGTCCTCTGGCTGTGGAAAATCGACTTCCATTGCGGCAAAAGATAAGACATCGGTTGGTCGATCTTTTTGGCGAAACTGCGAGTTTAAAGCTTGGATTTCGACATCGGTAGTGAGGCGGAGACTCAACTCATAACTATCGGCTGGTGGTAAGTCTAATCCTGGTGTCTGCAACCAGTTCTGAAACCAACTCACCCAGGTAGTTTCGTCGATGGTACTGGGCTGATAAAGATCTTGGACGATTAATTCTAGATTCATCTACTTCTTTCCCAGTGTCAAATTAGACATCTAGCGTAGGGGGTGAATGGTGGATGGTGGATGGTGAATGGTGGATGGTGGATGGTGATGTGGTTAAAAGCCAATCATCAATAGCTACTTATCTGGTCAGATATGCTAGTCCGACAAATAGTGTCAACAAGCCAATCGCACTCAGAGCGAAGTGCTGGAGTGACTTACCACCCTTTTTGACCATGTTTCGCATCGCGTATTTAACGAATTTGGATTTGAGTTCTTCTGGTGTGGGCGGGGCTTCCATCACCTTAGTCGGTTTGGTAATAGTTTCATCCCTGGGTGCGGCGATGACCGCAGTGGCTTCGGCGATATTTTTATCTGTGGGTGTATCACTCATCATGGCGATCGCTACAATAATTTAGGTTGAGTTTATTTAACTCGATCTTACAGCATCAGTTCTTTGCTTTTTGTAACAAATTTACAAAAAATTCTGAGGATCGACATCAATTGTCATTTTGACCACATTGGAACATCTAGTTCTGAGCAATTCCCAATCAGGTAAGGTTGCAGTACCATTGGCTAGATATTTGAGCATAATTTGCCAACGGTAGCGATTACTGACTCGCATCACTGTCGCTGGTGCGGGGCCTAATACTTCATAGTGCCCACTAATTGCCGCATCATTGAGAGCTACGCCAATTTCAGTCACAGTTTGTTCGACTGCGGCGGCATCCAGGCTACTAAACCTCAGCAAAATTAGTTTGCCATAGGGCGGATAGTCTAGCACCTGACGCTCGGGCAACTCGGCATTAATAAATGCGGCGTAATCATGCTTGGTAACAGCGGCGAGGACAGGATGTTCTGGATTATAAGTTTGAATAATGACCTTTCCCGCTTCATCCCCGCGTCCAGATCTCCCCGCGACTTGGGTGAGGGTTTGAAATGTCCGTTCGGCGGCGCGATAATCCGAGAGGTGCAATAAACCATCAGCAGCAATTACCCCCACTAGGGTGACTTGTGGTAAGTCCAATCCTTTAGTGAGCATTTGAGTACCGACGAGTAAATCAGCTTCGCCACGGACGAATGCGGTCAAAATCTGGCGATGTGCGCCTTTGGTACGAGTAGTATCGCTATCAAACCGCAGACATTTGAGCTGGGGAAACTCTCGGTCTAATTCTTCCACAATTTTTTGGGTACCACTGCCAAAGAATTTGAAATAGGCTGAGTCGCACTCAGGACACTTGCGGGGCTGGGGTTGACAATGGTTGCAGTAGTGACAGCGTAACTGGGCGTGTTCGGCGGCTCCAGGCTGATGATAGGCGAGGGAAACGTCACAGTTGGGACACTCACACACATAGCCACAACTCCGACAGGAGACGAAGGTGCTATGTCCGCGTCGATGGATAAATAGGATCCCCTGTTGTTTGTTTGCCTGCATTTGCCGCAATGCTTGGGCGAGTGGACGACTAAAGATGCTGCGGTTTCCCTGCTGCAATTCCTGTCGCATATCGACGATTTCTACTGGCGGTAGGGGACGAGATTGGACTCGTGTGGGGAGGGAAAGATAGTAGGTAGATGGTTGATTTGTGGTGACATTTACCCAAGTTTCTAATGATGGAGTAGCCGAACCGAGAATCAAGGGACAGGATTCTAATTGGGCGCGCCATTTGGCAATATCTCTCGTCTGATAGGTGGGGGCTGGTTGATCTTGTTTGAAACTAGAGTCGTGTTCTTCATCTAAGATGATAAGTCCTAAATTAGGTAATGGCGCAAAAATTGCCGATCGAGTACCGATGATAATTTGACTGGTTGGGGTCAACATTTGTCGCCAAGTATCATAACGTTCGCCATCGCTGAGGGCACTATGATAAACACAGACTTTATCCCCAAATCTCGATCGAAATCTATCTGTTAATTGTGGTGTTAAACCAATTTCGGGAACTAGCACTAATACCGATCGAGATTGTGATAGGATTTGCTCGATCGCTTGGAGATAAACTTCAGTTTTCCCCGAACCCGTCACGCCGTGTAATAGCACTTGGGCAAATCCTGAGAGCTGATTAATCGTCTCTAATGCCACAGCTTGATCGCTGGTAAGTACCTTCGCTTGTTCTTGTTGGAATATGCCCAGTTCTTGCTCGGAGCGAAGTTTCTCTTTATTAACGATCGCAATATAACCTTTGTCGGCAATAGTTTTTAAGATTGCCGAACTTTTGGTATCGATTAGTTTTAATAAGTCCGACTGCCATAATTCGCCATGATGCTGTTTTAAGATTTCGACTACTTTTCTTTGTCGATCGTTTAAATCGCTGTCTACTAACTCAGATGTTAAAATTACAGCTTTTTGTAATTTGGGATGTTGAGTTTTTCCTGATTCCAAATAAGATTCAACTAGTTTGCGATCGAGTAATTCTCTCAACCCCCTTCTTGCCTGAGGCACCTGCTTTTGGATATGCTGCCAACTATAATTTCTGGCGGGATGTGAATTTAACAAATCGAGAATTTGTTTAGCAATATGGCTGAGGAAAATACCTGAGCTTGAATCGTCTATCGAGTCTGACTCAGAGATACACGCCCGAATTCGTCGCTGCGATCGAGTCAACAATCCAGGCGGCAAAGCAACTTTAATGACTTGAATTAATGGTGTATAATAGTAGTCAGCAATCTGGGTTAGCCACTGCCAATAATTAGCTTTAAATAAGCCAGATGCCACCACATCATCGATATCTTTGATTTTATCGATCGATAGACCATCTGGCAATCGATCGACAAATCTAATCGCAATTCCGCCAACTATTTGCCCACCTAATGGCACACTGAGAATATCACCCGCCCGAATACTCAGTCGTTCCGGTACGTTATATGTAAATAAAGCTTGAGTACCTGGGCAATCTACCAATACTTCTACCAGCCCATGTGCCTTTGTACCGATAGCGTACCCTGTAATCGGTTCGGATACCATACTCGGAGTAGACAGATCGGGATTCCACATTGGATTAGATGTTATGTGTTGGGTATTAGAGATGAGGTATTATAAAATTATTAGACCACGATCGCTCGTTGTTTTAGATATACTTGAAAATTTTAATAAATTTTAAATCAAACCCGATCGCCGATGAAACACTTATTACTAACTAGGCTTCAAGGTGCATTAATTGGTGCAAATACTATCTATATCGATCGGCAACAGATCTCACCAAATCAACTACTGTTAGATACTAATCTAGCATTAATGGACGGGATGAGTAGCTTAACTCGTCATGGTAAATATAAGCCGCAAGATTGGACGGAAAATATTTTTACAGATATTCCCAATCCAGAACGAGCGATGGTCGCAATGCTACCACTCATGTTATTTTTTCATGACGATCGAGTCAAACTTCGCGAAATTTTAGTCAACGTCAGCCATAGTTGGCACCTAGACTGGGAAACCTGCTCTAGCGCAGTTGCCATCGGATATATTATATCTCGATCGCTAACGGAATCTCTCCACCCTAATACGCTCGTCGCCCAACTCCTAGATGAGATTGCCAATCTCCATCCACGCATATTTCAAGAACTTAGCACGATCGAGCGATCTGGCGATCGCACTAGCTTACATCAAGTCGCCCAGAGATTAGCGATCGACTCACACCCGATTATCACCCCAACAGTCCTCGCGATTTACTGCTTTCTATCCACTCCCGAAGACTTTAGTTTAGCCACTCGTCGCGCTTACCATTCACAGTCCCAATCCCAACTTACCTGTGCTTTGACAGGCATCCTCGCAGGTGCTCATAATAGTCTGATGGGCATTCCGCTCAACGGTTACATTGCGACTCAGCACAAGGAGCAGTGGCTATCAGCGGCAGAAAGCCTGTTAGCTGCCTGGGCAGGAGTCTATCATGAATTACCATCGACTAATTCCGCTCCCTTGGCTGTAGCATCACCCAGAGTCATCCAGCGACGAGATTAGTCAAACTTATTTCTACCCACTTCCCAGTGACAAATTAGACATTTGGGGTAGGGGTAAATGGTGGATAGTGGATGGTGAATGGCGAAAAGTGCTGTCTTGGGCTTTGCCCAAGTGAAGCACCTTTTCAAGACAGGCGGACTTTGCAACCTGAGGAGCGGTTTCTAACCGCTTGGGTTAATAACTTCCAACTAAAATCTAAAATGGAGCGGACGCCGCACCACGCTTCACACCAGCCATCCATACGCAGCGACTCGCGCACGCCTTTGTTCCCCGACGGTTTAGCGGCGTTTTTATTCGGGGGGAACCCCCGAATAAAAAAACGAGAAGACAGCGAGTCAAGATAGGAGAGTTTGAGAGGCGGCGTCCCGCCTCTCAACGGGGGGTCCGGGGGTCGGAACCCCCAGATCCAGGTTCTGGCTACACTAAGAAAATCGCCACCCACGAGTTCTATTCGCCTACCGCTTGGCTGAGTACCAGCACTCAACTAAGATCCTCATCATTTACCGCTTGGCATATCACCAACACTTAACTAAAACCCTCACACGCTACTTTCGCGACTTTGCCAAAACTGCTCCGCAAAAGCTACCGTCGGGTGCATCGGAGCCTTAGGCTTCGTCTTGAGCACCATCGCTGTCTCATTGAGATACTTATCCCCCTTCTTGTGATTGCACGTCTCACAGGCAATCGTGACATTATCCCAGGTGTGGGTACCACCTTTGGAACGGGGAATGACGTGATCGATCGTTAATTGCTTGGCACTCCCACAGTACTGACAACGGTGTCCGTCCCGCCTAAGCAGCTCGCGGCGACTGACACTCGGTAGTTTCCACAGTCGTTCGGCGGTGGTTGTTTTTAAGCGAATGTGGTGGGGAACTTCGATCGCGACTGAAGGCGATCGCAAGATCCACACGAGTTTGGTATCCTGGAGATCTAGCGGCTCGGCTCTACCACTAATCAGCAGGGTAATGGCACGTCGGATATTAATCCGCGCCATCGGTAAATAGTTGGTCGAAAATACGACGACAGAGTTATTTAGTACAGATGGAATTGCCGCTCTGAGATCGAGCGATTTACTGTCTGAGATCCCGATTGTGGCAGGTTTCATAGTTTTGAGCCTCCTAACAAACAACCCCCGTTGTCTACGGAAGACAAGCGGGGGTTACAAGAAGATGTAAATTGTTTTCTTGTTATATCTTCAACTGACCAACATCCGTAGTGGTGCTGTAACAGTTGCTGTCCCGCAATGGTAAAATAGTAATAGATGCAGCGATTGGATATCCGTCTCTTCAAAATTATCTCGATTGGCATCCTCTAGCCGCCACAAACTGCTCTGACTGCGCTCTTGGGCAGTAGAATAATTTGGTTTAAGTGATGTAAGAAGATTCAACACAAATTGCAACAGGGAGGGATCGAGCTTGTTAAATAATAATATGTATCTTTGCTAGAAACGGCAGAGCGTTCGAGCCGAGAAAAAGTTACTAGTTTATTTTGCTAAGATTGAAAGAGTCGAGATTTTTTAATAATACCGTAAATTTTATCAAGATGTCCAGTCTGGAGATTTTTCAAGCTAGAACTTGGCATCTGTAGTATGTAGCGATTGAAATGTATGCTATTGTGTGTAAAGATTGTCACATACTTAGCGGAAATGACGATGGGACAATTAGACTCGAAGTAAATATAGCTCCTCTTCACACTATGGGAACGACGATCGTGGATCGAGATTTGACGCTGTTGCAGCAAGCCGATCATCAGCCAGTGACATTGGCTGACTATATCTATCCAGCTATCCAAAAACAATATGTCACGATCCTCACACTCGAAGCCGATGTGCTGGCTGATGACGATCTAGAAGCAGTACATCAGATGCGAGTCAGTTTACGCAGATTGCGATCGCAGATTCAAGCATTTGGCTCGATTTTGGATATCCCCAGAGTTATGGGCGACAAACCGATCGGCAAAATTGCTAGAATATTAGGCAAAGTTCGCGATCTAGATGTCTTGCAAGATCATTTCAAAACTTATCGAGTAGATCTGCCAGATGCCGAGCAAATATATCTAGAAAAGGTCGCTGCAACAATTGCCAAACGCCGCCGTAAGGATATTTTGAAAGTTAAGTTGATGCTCGAAGAACGGGATTATCAATATTTTAAACTGGGGCTGAATAATTGGCTGAATAACCCTCAGTATATGCCCACGGCTCAAGTAGAAATTGGGTCTATCTTACCAGATCTATTATTAACAGTAGTAGGGCAAGTCTTTCTCAATCCTGGGTGGTGGTTCGATTTAGATCTAGGCTTAGAGCCAGAATTGGCAGTTACTCAGATGTTGGCGATCCACGGCGAGACATTACACAGTCTTCGCAAACAAGTTAAAGCGATCCGCTACTTGATGGAAATGTTTCCCGATCGATATCCACCTCGATATCGTGAGTATCTCAAAGATTTCAAACAAATTCATCAACTATTTGGGAATATTCAAGATAACATAGTACTAGATGAATTTATTCGTAAGGCTTTGGGTAAGCGCGCCGCAACTAAGTTACCCACACTGTACGATCGCATGGCTCGGAGTAATTATCTAAATTGGCAAACTTGGCAACCAATCCAGCATCGATATCGGCAATCGTCAACCAAGCGAGAATTGCAATTATTACTAATTCAAGATATCATCCATAATTTAGATGGATAGTGACAATAGCTCGATCGATTACGCAAGTTTAGAGTGGTTGGAATTACCACCGCTAGATCCTGATACGATCTGGGCGATTATTAATGAATCAATTAGCGATCTGCAAGTAAATCAAATCCTCTGGCACTATTTGGGCTATCGCTACAATCGGGTAGAAAATACCTGGGATCTCAGTCAAGTGGATCTAGATTGGCAAGAGGCTTATGCCACACCACCAGATTTTATCGCAAGTCGCCCAGCAACAGTAAAACTCACTCGATCGATTCAGCCCGAGCATAAGCAACTACTCAAGCAACAACTCGGTTTTAAGGGTTATAAAATTGGTGAATTTGGCCCCCGTCAAACCAGACGAGCGACGGCGGCGAGTTGGTTGTTAGCCTACATCGCTAGCAGGGTATAGTAACTTTGGACGGTTTGAATCACACAGTCACTTTATTCAGGAAAGACAATATGGCACGGGTAATGATCGTGGGTGCAGGTGGAGTCGGAAATGTTGTCGCACACAAGTGCGCTGCACAAGCCGAATTTACAGATATTTTACTGGCAAGTCGGAGCGTCGATAAATGCGATAAAATTGCGGCAGCGATCGGATCGCCAAAAGTCACGACAGCTTCATTAGATGCTGATGTGGCAGCAAATACAGTCAAACTGATAACAGAGTTTCGCCCTGACATCTTGATCAATGTCGCACTCCCCTATCAGGATTTGGCTTTGATGGATGCTTGTCTGGAAACTGGTATTCACTATCTAGATACTGCTAACTATGAGCCAATCGATGTCGCCAAATTTGAATACAGTTGGCAATGGAAATATCAAGATCGGTTTAAAGCAGCCGGATTGACAGCAATTCTCGGCTGTGGTTTCGATCCTGGCGTAACGGGCGTATTTAGTGCTTACGCGCTGAAACATTACTTTGATGAAATCCACTATCTAGATATTATCGATTGCAATGACGGCAATCATGGTAAGTCATTCGCCACCAACTTCAATCCAGAAATTAATATCCGCGAAATCACTCAAGTCGGGCGATATTTTGAAAACGGTGAGTGGGTAGAAGTACCAGCATTGTCGATTCACCGCCCAATTCCTTATCCTGAAATCGGCGATCGCGAGTCATATCTGCTTTATCATGAAGAACTAGAATCCCTAGTCAAAAACATTCCCACCCTCAAACGAGCGCGGTTTTGGATGACATTCTCAGAGAATTATATTACTCACCTGAAAGTATTAGAAAATATTGGCATGACTCGGATCGACCCGATCGATTATGAAGGTCAACAAATTGTACCATTGAAGTTCCTCAAAGCTCTACTACCAGAACCTGCTTCGCTGGCTACAAATTATACCGGACAAACATCGATCGGTTGTCATATTAGTGGGATCAAAGATGGTGTAGAGCGGACATATTATGTCTACAATAACTGTCAACATGCCGCAGCATACGAAGAAGTAGGATCGCAGGGAATTTCTTATACAACTGGCGTACCTGCTGTAGTTGGTGCGCTGATGGTAGTAAATGGAAATTGGCAAAAGCCTGGGGTATTTAATGTCGAAGAATGCGATCCAGATCCTTTTATGAAGCTACTAGGTTCTCTGGGTTTACCTTGGCATGAAGTCATCGATGGAGTATCGCCATTCGAGCATTAAACAGTTGATAGTTGACAGTTGACAGTTTGCACTGTCGGCGAAGCCGTTGGCGTTAGCCTCACCAAAGGCACAGTGTTGACAGTTGCAAGCATTGTTGTTAGTGTTCCGTTTTAAATCTCCCTAATAACAACTATCGCACCCAGACAGCAGAAAGCTCTAAACCCCTGCTGTTTGGGTAACAACTTGAGTTTAGATAGCATAAGAGGAAAGTTATGACATCAGTAATTCTGGATTCCACCGCTAATAGAGCCACCCAAACCGAAATCTTTTACCCAAGTTCCGACGGAGAACCCTTGGCTGAATCTTACGACCATCTCTATGTCATCATGACCACTCTGGCGATGCTCCTAGCTCACCTCAGAGGTCAACAAGCGACAGTCTTAGCCGACCAATTTTTATACTATGCTCAGGGATTCCCGCGCTTGAGAGTCGCGCCTGATGTGATGGTAATCTTTAACGTGGAGCCAGGTGGACGCGATAACTACAAGATTTGGGAAGAAGCTCAAGTGCCCTCCGTCATATTTGAAATGACATCTCCAGGTACTCGCAGTAGAGATGATGTCGAAAAAAAACATCTGTATGAGAGCCTTGGGGTGGCTGAATATTGGCAATTCGATCCACGCGGCGAATGGATTCCCGAAAAGCTACGTGGATATCGGCTTCAAGGAGATAAGGAACCAGTTTATGTCCAGATTACTACCGATCGCAGTGATGTATTACAGCTCCGTTTAGTTGCTGAAGATAAAATCATTGCTTTTTATCGGTTAGATAACGGTGCGAAATTGCTGCCTTTAGCAGAATTAAATATCGCTTTAGAGCAACAGATCGCCCAAACGGAAGCAGCATCCCAACGGGCCGATGCAGCATCCCAACGTGCTGATGCAGAATCCCAAAGAACGCGAGAGCTAGAAGCACAGATCGCAGAATATCGACAGCAATTGGGCTTACCTCCCAATTAGAAGAATTTAATCATCCGCCAATTCTTGAGTAAACATGACCCAAACTAACGACCTCACAAATATTCCATCGCCTTGTTTTGTATTAGAAGAGCAACTGCTCGATCGAAATTTAGCAATATTCGATCGAGTCCAAACAGCGGCTCCAATTCGGATTATGCTGGCACTCAAAGGGTTTGCACTCTTTCATGCCTTCCCGCAGATTCGGACTACCCTCAAGGGTGCCTCAGCCAGCTCTCTGTGGGAAGCACGACTCGCCGCCGAGGAATTTGGCACCGAGGTACACATCTATTCGCCAGCCTATCGTGCTGAAGATATCGGCGAGATTCTCACCTATGCCTCGCACATGACGTTTAATTCGATCGGTCAATGGGAGCAATTTCGTGCCCAGGTTGAAGGCTCTGCGCCCCACAGACCCTCGATCGGACTCCGCATCAATCCAGAGTACTCACCAGTCGAAAACCCGCTCTACAATTCCTGTCAACCATCGACACGGTTGGGGGTATCCGCAGTACACCTCGGCGATACTTTACCAGCCGGAATCGATGGTTTCTTGTCGCACAATCTCTGTGAGAGCGACTCATTTGCACTGGAAAAAACTCTCGCCAATATCGAAACATTGTTTGGGCGGTTTTTACCACAGCTCAAGTGGCTAAATTTGGGCGGTGGTCATTTAATGACGCGTACAGATTATGATGTGAATCATGCGATCGAGGTGTTAAACGCGTTTCACACTCGTCATCCCCACATTCAACTCCTGATGGAACCAGGTTCGGCAATTGTTTGGCAAACAGGGTTTTTGATGGCGACTGTGTTGGATCTAATTTCTACCGACGAGCTGACAAATGTGATGTTAGACGTATCATTTACAGCGCATATGCCCGACTGTCTGGAAATGCCCTACAAGCCAGCGATTCGCGACGCACACGAACCGCAAGCGGGAAAAACAGTCTATCGGATGGGTGGCTCTAGTTGTCTAGCTGGCGACTTTTTGGGTGACTATAGTTTCGAGCGGGAATTGGCGATCGGCGATCGGCTGCTGTTTGAAGATATGATGCACTATACAATGGTCAAAACTTCGATGTTTAATGGCGTGGTGCATCCCTCGATCGGGGCACTCGATAAAGATGGTAAATTTAAGCTATGGCGAGAGTTTTCCTATCAAGACTATCGATCGAAGTTAGGGTAATAGTTGATAGTCGATCGAATACTGTAGGGTGTGTTATCCCGAAGGGTAACGCACCAGAGCCAATGTAAATCTCACGAATCATTTAGTTGATCTAGGGTGTGTTCGGCTGCTGCATTAGCATCAGTTTGGTTGTTATCTAAAACCAATACTTCCCAGAGATAGTCAAAGAATATCGATCGAATGATGTTAAATATATTGCAAGATGGGCTGACTCTAAGTGCGAACCATCCGTGGCTAGTAGCGATCGGCTTAAACTCGATTTTACTAGCGATCGCGACAATTATCCCCAAGAAACTATTAACCCCAGCCGGAGCGATTAACGCTTGGGGATTGGGAGTAGTTGTCTGGGGGACTTTAGGTTGGCGCGGCTATGGAGTAGTGATGTTTTACTTCCTCGTCGGCTCGGCGGTAACTCGAATTGGCATGGTGCAAAAAGAAGCTGAGGGAATCGCTGAAAAACGGGGTGGTGCTAGAGGACCCGAAAATGTTTGGGGTTCGGCTTTTGCGGCGACTGTCTGTGCGATTGGTGTCGCGGCGATTAGGTTAGGGTGGCTCGATCCTGGCTGGGAATCACTATTATTATTAGGCTATGTGGCGAGTTTTAGTACTAAATTGGCGGATACAACTGCTAGCGAAGTTGGTAAAGCTTATGGTAAACGGACATTTTTGATTACGACATTTCAACCAGTGCCCAGAGGTACTGAAGGTGCCGTTAGTTTGGAAGGTACACTTGCAGGTATTGTTGGGGGAGTACTGATTTGTTTAGTTGCTTATAGCTTGGGGATGATTACGCTGAGTGGAGTAATTATTTGCACGATCGCCGCTTTTATTGCTACAAATCTAGAAAGTGTAATTGGTGCTACCCTACAGTCTAATATTGATTGGTTGAGCAATGAACTTGTAAATGTTATCAATACCATCATTGGCGCAGTAGTAGCGATCGCGATCGCGATTTGGTGGCATTAAATTAATTGATAATTGATAATTGATAATTGACAGCGATTCGTTAAACCATCCGCTTTGCCGAGGATTTAGCGAATCGAGACTAAGTTACGACAGGAATTTAAACTCCCGATCTTCATTAATTTCTAATATATATTCTCATTTCTTACCTAAACCCTAACTCCCAATTTGCGATGCCAAATAAAATGCCTAATCCAAAGTCAAAGTTAGATACTAAGACAATAAAATATCGCCGCCGACAGGTTTTGGTTGGTACTGGAGTAGCGATGACAGTTGGGCTGATGGCGATCGGGATTGGGAAGCTCTTACCAGGGAGTAGTAAACTAGATACGAGTAATGGGGTAAATTTACTACCTCCAGATACTTTATTATCCGTCTCAATTTCCACCGAGCCAGAGCGATGGCAGAAATTCACCGAGTTTGGTATTCCCACCAGTCGGGCTGTATTTGAAAAACAGTTAACCAAATTTCAAACTGACTTTTTGACGAGTTATGGTTATGACTATCGACGAGATATTCAACCTTGGATTGGTAAGCAAATCTTAATCGGCTATCTCAATAATCCAAGTGCGACTCCCAGTAAATCGGCACAGCCAAAAGTTCCGACTCAACAGACAATTGCGATCTTACCAATCGCCGATCGAGGTGCCGCCCAAAAAGTCGCCCAACAACACCAAACCCCGATCGATGCCAATTTAGTCGAAACTAATTACAAAGGGATTGCCATTAGAGAATTCAGGCGGAAAGCGGGGACAATGGCGATCGCGATCCTCGACAATTTTATGGCGATCGCGACCGATCGATCGGCACTACAACGAGTCATCGATACCCAACAAAACGGCAAATCGCTACTCACCGTACCAGGATATACCAAAGCTCTCACCGAGATTGAGATCGATCGTCCCTTTGCTCGAATATATGCAAATATTCCCGTGGCTACTGCTGTGGCTGCGGCAAATTCACCGCAAACGTTAGCAGCAGATAAATTAGCCACAGCCCAGATTCAGCAGGGAATTGCCGCCAATGCCACTCTAGAAACAGAGGGAATTGCGTGGAAAGGGATCTCTTGGCTCAAACCCACCACCAAGCAGAAACTAGTAGTCGAAAATCAAGGTCAAAACTTCGCGGCTAATCTCCCTGCTAATACCCTCGTCATGCTCTCTGGCGGTAACTTACAGCGATTGTGGCAAGATTATGTTCGCAGTGCTGACACCAACCCGCTAGCACCCTTTCAACCTCAAGATCTGGCTAAAAATCTCACTAGTCTGACTGGGCTGGAATTAGAATCAGAAATCCTCAACTGGAGTAAAGGTGCATTTGGGGCGGCGATGATTCCCAAACCCGATAAGATCGATACAGAATTTGGGGCGGGACTAGTCATGCTCCAACAATCTAACGATCGATCCGCCGCAGACAAAGCCTTTGCCAAACTAGATACTACAATGAGCCAAAAGCAAGCATTTAAGATCGCCCAAACAAAATTAGGTGGTAACGATGTCATAAATTGGACATCGCCGCTAAGTGGTACGGCGGCTACTCATGGCTGGCTTGATGGTAATCTAGCTTTCTTGACATTGGGGGCACCTGTAGCGAGTACTTTTATCCCCCAACCCCAGCAGCGGCTATCAGATACACCGCTATTTCAACAATCGACTCGATCGAGTTTAACTCCCCACAACGGTCAATTTTTCATCGATATCGATCGAACCATTAATGCTGGAAATTTACCACTACCCTATCTATCCCCAGAAGTTACCGCTGGGTTCAAAGCCGTCAGCAGTTTGGGTATTACCAGTGCGATCCTGGATGAATCCAGCAATCGATTCGATCTATTCGTCGCCCTCAAAAAAGTCCCTGGAGTAGCCAAACTACCGATCGTACCGTCCAAAATGAAGCCAGCACCCAGTCTCAACAGACCATCAAAATCGATTCCTACCGCGCCTTAGCACCTTTTGAATCCTGTTTTATTTACTCCCTCCCCCACTAGAAACCCTAGATCTCTAATTTGATACTGGGATGAGAAGACGATCGCGATCGATTTATTCGATCGTGGTAATAAGTGATGAAATTTGGGCACTTTAGTATTAAGGCAATTGACTACTTCAGCTTCGCTCAATCCTCAGCTTCGATTCAGCCAAATGGCTGTATCTTGTTGGAACGTTTTCGCCCAAACTACTAGGGCACGACACTACAGCCCAAGTAGTATTGCTACTTTTTACTTAAAATAAGGAAACCCATCGTGAAATTAACATCTTTGTCATTAGTTACAGGTATTGCAATAAGTGGGATTGTCGCTAGTGGATCTTTCACTCCAGCTCAAGCGGTCGGTATGCTACTTACTACTCAAACTGGATACACTGGGCCAGCTCTAGATCTAGATGAGTACGCTACGGGCGAGAACAACTACACCAATGGTCCTTTAGCAATTCCTGGTGGGATTACTTTTACCTCAACTGCCCCTTTTGGTTCAACGCTCGGACAAAACAGTGCCGAAGCTGAGTTTTATGAATTGCGTAGCAATGGTATCATCGGCAGAACGCCTGTATTCGCTGGACTTGACTCGCCAACTGGCGAACTGGTATTCAGCTTCGACACACCAGTTCGGCAGTTTGGGGCATTCTTAAATTATGCTCCTGGCACTAGTACCGATCCAACTATCAGCACCTATGACAGCTCAGGTGGTTTTCTAACGGCCTTTAACTTAAGGACGGATGGGGGATCGATTTCTACTCCTAATGGAAACAATCGATTTTTATTTCGCGGTATTGCTGAAGAATCTGCTGTCATCTCTAGCTTTAGGCTCAGTGGTAGTTTCATTGTAGCCGCAGGTCGCGAATACGCACCAGATCTCACAGTAGATCCCACAGCAGTTCCCGAACCTTTTACCATCATCGGGACGATCGTCGGCGGTAGCGCAGCACTGCGGATGAGAAAAAAACTCAAATCCACCAAAGTCTAAGCACAGCCATTTTCATCCAGCTCGGAGATCCGATCTGATGAAACTCGCTCTTACCTGAAGCTACTTCAATCTACGACGATTGTACAGACACTGTATCTAGATACGGTGTCTTTCCAGTTTGAAGGTATAGCATATATACACTGACGTTAATTACACTTCTCAAACAGCTGCTCAGATCGGCCAAGTAAAATAGAAAGTTGTGCCCCGTGCGCCGATCGGATCTGCCGAATCGAGCTGGGACTCTAACCAAATCGTACCGCCTTGAGCTTCGACGATTTTTTTGACAATTGCCAACCCGACCCCCGTACTGTCCGAGCGATTTTGAGGGTTTACTGCTTGGAAGATCCTAAACACGCGTTCGCGATCCTTTGGGGCGATCCCTGGGCCGTTATCAGACACCGCAAATTCGTAGAAATTTCCGGCTACTCGACTGGAAATTTGGATCGAGCCATCCTGACGATCGTGATGTTTGATACCATTACCGATTAAGTTGGCAAACACTTGGGACAATAATAATCGCTTGGTGGGGAAATTTGGTAAGTTAGGAGCAACCTCGATCGTAAATGTCGGCGGTGGTGCGATCGAAGCGATGACTTCAGCTAGTAGTTGAGATAGGACTACTGGCTCGATCGATACGTCCATTTGTCCGGTACGGGCATAGTCGAGCAGTCCATCGATAGTGGCTCCCATCCCTTGGACTCGACTGCGTAATAGTGCCATTTGCTGTTGACTATAAGCCGAAAGTGTGCCTTGGAAGTCTTCTTCGATCCACTCGGATAGATTTGAAACTGCACGTAGGGGAGCTTTGAGATCGTGGGAGACGATATGTACAAAGGAATCTAGATCTTGGTTGCGCTGTTCTAGAATAGCTTGAGCCTGTTTGCGCTCGGTGATGACTTCCGAAAAAATCACGATCCCGCCAATTTCATCGGGGTTGGCGTACCAAGGACAAATTTCCCAGTGCAGCCAATCGATCGAGCCATCCGCACGCGGAAATGGATCTTCTTGGCGGGATTCGATCGCTCCGGCTAGACAGCGACGGTGCGTTTCTTGCCAATGCACTGATAGATCGGGACAGACATCGTAGTACGATCGACCGATAATAGCTCGATCTGTCAGCTCGTAGCTGTCGATCCAGCGATCGCTAGCCAGGAGAAAGCGCATTTGGAGATC
Organism: Chamaesiphon sp.; assembly: GCF_041737865.1. Taxonomy (NCBI): domain Bacteria; kingdom Bacillati; phylum Cyanobacteriota; class Cyanophyceae; order Gomontiellales; family Chamaesiphonaceae; genus Chamaesiphon; species Chamaesiphon sp. The sequence goes on along the minus strand of NZ_JBGSQZ010000152.1, from coordinate 3,079 downwards.
GAACATCGCGACTCCTGCGGGTGTATGTTTGACAAATAGCTGCAATTGTAATTCACGTTGCAGTAGCTTCGCTTCTGCTTGTTTGCGTTCGGTAATATCATGCCCAGCTGCATACCATGAATTGCGCTCGGTATAGGGCATCGTACTCCACAACAGCCAGGGATACGAGCCATCTTTGCAGCGATAGCGACTTTCATAACTAATTCCGATATCGCCTGCACTCAACCCTGTAGTACTAGCGATCGTCGCCTGTCGATCGTCAGGATGAACAAAGTTCAGCACAGGTTGGCTCATTAGTTCGGCATTAGTAAAGCCCAAAATTTTCTCCCAAGCTGGATTGAGCCGAGTGAAATAGCCTTCAAAATTACCAATTGCCAGCAGATCGATCGACAAATTGAAAAAGCGATCGCGTACAGATTCCCCTAACCGCGATTCACTCCGATCTAATTGCCGCTGCAAGCAGGCACGATCGTTGGCAGAGCCTCTCCCCTGGAGAATCGCACTACGCATTACTGACTGCAATAGTTTTGGCGTAAAGTTACTTTTGACTAAATAATCTTGGGCACCCAGTTTCATCGCTTGCACCGCGATCCGTTCGTTACCATGCCCCGTCATCATCACCACAGGTGGCATCCCAACATCACTTTGGGCATACAGCCGCTCCAAAAATGCCAGCCCATCGGCATCAGGTAGAGCATAATCTAGCAAAATTGCATCGATCGATTTTGTATTGCATAGTTCCAGCCCCTCCGCCACTGATTCCGCTTCCAACAGATCGTAAGCACAACTCAAATCATCGAGTAGGCATTGTCGATATACTTCTCGATTTGCTGGCAAGTCCTCAACAATCAGCAGTGTGAATGATCGCATTCTTGGCAGCCAATCCGATTAGCGTTACCAAACCCACTTGGCAATAGATATCATCTACCACCTTTGGGAACAGACTATCCGCCATAAAGATATTCGATCGAATCCAAATCGCCGTCATCGCGCCCAAGATCGCCAGCGGTACAGTGAGCAAGATAATCAGCGGGTCGGTATAGCTCTCATACTGCGCCGCCAATACCAGAAAGACGATGACGATCGCGATCCCAAAAATCAGCCCTGTGGCACCGCCAGAAGCCTTCTCCTGGAGATAAGTCCCCGTCCACTCATACCCAAATCCTTGCGGTAAGGTTGCTGTGGCTACTTCCTCCATCGCCTTAATTGCTTGTCCCGAACTGGCACCAGGAGCTGGATTACCTTGCACTTTGATCGATCGATACAGGTTATAGTGCGAAATCGTTTTCGGCCCCACAAGTGGCGTAATCGTCACTAGACTGCTCAACGGAATCAGTGTCCCAGTCGTGCCAGTTGTCGCTGCTGCCCCAGGGACACCCCGCGAACGCACGTATAGTTTCCCGATATCGTCAGGATTGGCGCGAAACTTGCCATCAGCTTGGAGGTAGACGCGGTACTGGCGTTGTCCCTGCAAAAAGTCGTTGACATATTGCGAACCCAAATAAGCCTGTAGAGTAGTGAAGATTTGATTGACATCGACATTGAGAGCTTTAGCTTGGTTGCGATTGACTTGGATGTCAAATTGTGGCGTATTGGCAGTGAACTGAGTAAAGACGCGTTGCAGTTCTGGACGTTTATTGGCAGCAGCAATAAATTTTTGGGCATTTTCGACCAAAGTTTCGATCGGTGCCGTCCCCGTCCGATCTTGGATCGGGAACTTAAACCCGCCTGTCGCACTCAGTCCGCGCACAGGTGGTGCATTCACCGCCAGCACTCTGGCTTCAGTGATGCCCGATAGTTTTTTGTTGAGATTCTTCAGCAAACCATAGACAGACTGAGTTTCTAGTGTTCGCTCTTTCCAAGATTTGAGACTGACAAAACCCAGCCCCACATTGGAAGCACCACCATCAAATCCAAACCCCGTAATCAAAAATGTCGCTTGAACTTCGGGAATCACGGTGACTTCTTTGGCTACCCGATCCATAATTGCTGCGGTATATTGCAGTGCTATCGGGGCGACAAGCCACCTATAACGCTGATAAGATAAGTCTCATAGCTCTCAATCCTTGTTGATAATTAGGTAGTTTGTGTGGGGACAAAGACATTAATTCAACAACAACCTGCCAATTACTAGACATTGACTCGACCCATGATTCACCCCAGAGTCCAATATAGAAAGTGCTATGTCTAGCATATTTTCTGTGACTTTCTGTTTTCCTGCCTAGATATTCTTGAACTTGCTTTGATTTGATATCTATCCCTTGAATGATACTTTTAAAATAGGCTAGTGACAGTAAAATTAATAACTTACTCAATCGATCGCTTGTTAAATTAGTCTTTTCTAAGTTATATCCTCCGCCCTTAAAGTCTCTAAACATCTCTTCAATTCCAAATCTCTTCGCATAAGCATCAACTGCTGCTTGTAGATCTGCCAAGCTTGTCAGAATATACCAAGGCTATGCGTGTAGTAACATTTCGATATTTCCCCAGCCATTTACCTGCTAGATTAAATCCCTCAATGGGTGCCGTTTTTCTAATTGTTACCTCTTGATTGAAAAAGCTATTTCCTGGATCTAATCCTAGCATTTTTAGTTCAGTCCATAACTCTATTGCTATGTATATAACCTCATTCTGTTTGACACTGCCTTTAATCCAACCAATCGCCAGTGACAACCAAATATTATCTAAATCCCATTCATCATCGGACAAAAATCTCTGAACTTTTTTCTTCTACTTTCAAATTTAATGGGCATTGCTAGCTTTGTTGCTATGCTTTCTAATGTGATTTCCTTAATTGATTGCACTACTTGAATCAACAAAATTGTCAATAAGTAATTAGAGCGTGTGAGTTTTTCTGACAAATGAGCATGATATGATTCTGGTAACATTTAATTGTTTTTTGGGTAAGAAGCACATCGATCCCTATCTTTTTTCAGGCTATACTTTACATGGTCATAATCTGAGCTTTGTCGAAATGCTGAAAGCGGAGTGTCAACAAGGAATCAAGCTCTTTTTTATGTTCCAGATGAGCATCATTCAAACATCCAGAGATAGCTGATGAGAATTGAGTAAAATCTTC
>NZ_JBGSQZ010000040.1:0-2347 GCF_041737865.1 Chamaesiphon sp. | reverse complement strand
TAGGGCTTGCTGAAGATCTCAGCAAGCCAATCACTGCAAGGGTTTTGAGCCTTTTTTCAGAAATTAAGTGCAAGGTTTTGACGTTGAAAGGCTCAAAACCCTTGCACTCGATCGCTTGAATCTGGAGAACGCCTTCAAGGGTTGTCAATTAGCTGAAATGACCTAGACTCGTTCTGAATTTGGAATTGCTGCATGAGAAGTTCGATCTTCGCTAACATAAAAAGCATACTCAACCTGGGTGGATGCCCACTTAGCAAAACTTGTGGTGATGACTGATAAACTCAAATCTGCCGAATCGATCCCAGGTAGCTATGGATTACCGATTATTGGCGAACTAATTGATTTTCTCGTCAAGCGGGAAGAGTTTTATTGGCAAAAGCATCAAGACAATGGCAATATTTTCAAAACATCGTCGCTTATATTTGGCAAAACGGTTTGTCTAGTGGGGACAGAGGCAAATCGACTGGTGTTCAAGGATGCCGCCGATCGACTATCATCGCGGTTGGGTAATAAATTATTGGCAACAATTTCGCCGGATAGTGTATTACTAAAAGATGGCGAAGCGCATCGCACGAATCGAAGGATGATTTTGCCTGTATTCCATCAACAGGCGATCGCGTCTTACTTTGATACGATTCAGTCAGTTGTCACCGCTGCGATGGCTGATTGGGGCGAACGTGGGAAGATCGATCTCAGTGCGGAGTTACACAAGCTCACGCTGACTGTCGTGGTGAAGATTTTTTTGGGTAGTGAAAGTACGGCAGAAATCGAGCAAGTGAGCGAGTGGTTCAATACTCTAGTCGATAGTGTCTCTGGTGTCATCCGCTGGGATATTCCCCTGACAAGTTACGGACGCGGGCAAACCGCCCGTCGCAAAATTGCTAACTATATTCGTCAAGTTATCGCTCAAAGATCGGCACTCGGTGACTTGGATCGATCGACAGATGTACTTAGTTTACTCGTGAATACGATCGATGAAGATGGCAATAAATTCACTGAGACTCAGGTAATCGACCAAGCGATCGCGTTTCTATTTGCTGGGCATGATACCACATCGACCCTGATGAGTTGGTTGTTATTTGAACTGGGCAATTGTCCCGAATGGCGACAAAGATTGCGCGACGAACAGCAGCAAGTGATGGGCAAAGAGCCGATCTCCATGACTCATCTCCGTCAACTTCCCAACATGACTAATGTTATCAAAGAAGGCGAACGCCTCTACCCACCAGCCTTTCTGATTGCGCGTGTGGCGTTGGCAGATATCGAATATGCTGGCTATCTAATTCCCGCTGGTTGGTTTGTATTTATTTCGCCGATGCTGACTCATCGCTTGCCAGAGATTTATCAAAATCCCGATGCGTTCGATCCCGACAGGTTTGCACCGCCGCGAGAGGAGGACAAAAAGCAGCCTTATTCATTAATTGGGTTTGGTGGTGGCGCACATACCTGTATCGGCGTGGAACTCGCCCAAATGGAGATGAAAATAATTCTCTCGACATTGCTGCAAAAATACGATTGGACAGTAACACCGACAACCGCTGAAATTGCCCCAGTACGTCGCCCATCTACGATGCAGAAGCAGTTAAAAGCAACCTTTGTTTCGATCTAGAAATGACATAATTTATGACGCTATTACAGGATGGAAAATAAATTTTTCACATTGATTTCTTTGAAAGTGGAGGACATCTCCGAGAAATAACCCATCAAGATGAGTATCATACAATTGTTCGTAAATTCCTCGATCGATCGACTAAGCAGATTTGAGAGATCGAGCAACATGCTAGAGCTATCGCCAAAATTTTGTATAGAAATACAGCAAAAGAAGAACTGACAAGCTGAGGGAAAATAGAAGAAGTAGTCAGGGAGAGAATGCAAAAACATGTAATGCCAGAAGTCGGAATTTTTTTATCGAAAATATCACAGTTGAAACGGGAGGATATAAAAGACAGATCCAAAGCATAATTGGAGAGCTGGTGATTACGAGCAAACAAGCAGCGAAATTAAATATCAAACGTCATACTCAAATAAGTCCATACTTGGAGGTATGTTGCTTACGAATAAGTGCATCAGTCTTAAATTATTCAGTGATTGTAGCCTGAAACAAGCTGAAAACTTTTGTGCTTATCTAGAGAAACATCGTCATCGGATAATTAATTATTATTATTTTCAAGCCGAACAAATTTATTCCATTGGTTCTGGCTCCATCGAGTCTACAATTAAACAGATCGATCGCCGTACTAAAATCTCTGGGGCGCAGTGGAAAGCTGAAAATGTTCCTCAAGTACTCGCGCACCGCGGCGCTTACCTGAACGGGTTAATTCGCGATCGCTAAATAAAAAGTGGGATG
>NZ_JBGSQZ010000327.1:0-52810 GCF_041737865.1 Chamaesiphon sp. | reverse complement strand
CCATGCTCCGCATCGGGCTGCTATCGCACCAGTGAGGCTTCGGTCTTAACTGTCAGGGCACTTCTCTAGCATAATCGCTTGTCACTTCCTAGAACAGTTTCTTTCATCCCTTAAACGACATTTATGTCGGCTTAGTTGCTCTGAAAGAGAATCGACTCCAATTTATTTTTCCATCTTAGCCTAACTAATTGCGACTTACCTGCTGGCACCTAGTACTTCTAATGCTTTCAATTTCAACTCTGGAAACGTCGGTGAAACGAGCGTCATATCGCCCACAAATACCTCATCAGTATAGGCTCCATCCTTGAGTATACAAACTGTCACTCTGAGATCGATCGGATCGACAATCCAATATTCAGGAATATCTAAAACTGCATATTCGCTATGTTTTGCCCGATAGTCCACCCTTACCGTAGACGGACTCACAACTTCCACCACCAACAAAGGTGGCGGTTCATTCAAGGGAATAAAGGATTCCCGTTTTTTCAAACTGTTCCATTACTCTAATGGCAACACGACAACATCGGGCACTCGCGCAGTTTCCCAGCGTGTACCTCTCGGCGACTGAATCCCAATCTTCATGTCTTTGGCAACCCAATCTAAACCTAACCGTCTAATTTCAGCTTTGAATTCATCATTTAGGAATTCGTTAATGTCGCCATGCTCACCTGTGCCTAATGACATCCTCGTTAGTGCCCCATCCACCAGCTCATAACAAGTATCTGTGCCATCATCATAGGTGAGATACTCCGCCAATGTCATTTTTTTGGTCGTGGCGATTGTCATGGGTCGATTTTTCCCTTATTTCACCTGAATACACCGATTATATCTTAGCCTAAGAAATATGATGCTGTCGTCTGGACGCAAGACAATGACTTTGAATTACTTAACGGGGTGAAATATTTTCCCAAGCTAGATAGAAACTAACGATCGAGAAGTATGGTATAGATCGATCGATTAGTGTGAGTTGAATGGAGTGATTATGACATCAGCATGGTTTCGTTGGCTGCTATCAATCGGTTTTCCTGTATTGTTAACAGCCTGTGGCACGAGTAGCAATGCGCCTAGTGTGGGGGAAAATACCTCTAGCACTGGTGGTGCAATTCCGATCGGGATTGCTGTCGCTCAGACTAGCAATGTGGCTCTATTGGGGCAAGAACAAGTTGCTGGAGCTAAATTAGCCGAGAAATATTTTAATGATAAAGGTGGTGTCAATGGCACACCAATTAAGCTGATATTTCAGGATACCGCAGGTGATGAGCAGGGGGCGATTAATGCTTTTCAAACCTTAATTAATCGCGATAAGGTGGTCGGAATCGTCGGCCCAACCCTCTCCCAGCAAGCCTTTAGTGCCGATCCGATCGCCGATCGAGCCAAAGTACCAGTATTAGGGCCATCCAATACAGCCAAAGGTATTCCAGAGATCGGTGACTTTGTAGGGCGGGTATCTGCTCCAGTCGCGATCGTCGCACCAAATGCTCTGAAAGCAGCTCTAAAAATTAATCCCCAAATTAAAAAAGTTGCGGTATTCTTTGCCCAAAATGATGCGTTTAGCAAGTCAGAAACCGAAATTTTTCAGCAGACAGTTAAAGAGCAAAAACTAGAACTCGCCACCGTCCAAAAGTTTCAAACAACCGACACCGATTTTCAATCCCAAGCGACAGCCGGAATCAATGCTAAACCCGATCTAGTCATTGTCTCTGGATTGGCAGCAGATGGTGGTAATCTCGTTCGCCAATTGCGGGAACTCGGCTACAAAGGTTTAATTATTGGCGGTAATGGGATGAATACTTCCAACCTATTCCCTGTTTGTAAAAAACTGTGTGACGGTATTTTGATTGCTCAAGCTTATAATCCAGCGCAACCTAATGCTCTGAATCAAGCCTTTAGGGACGCTTATCTGGCGCAGTACAAGAAAGAACCGCCCCAATTTAGTGCCCAAGCGTTTACGGGTGTACAAGTTTTTGTCGAGTCACTCACCGCCATGTCTAAGGCGAATCCCACGCTGAAAGTTAATGCTCAACCGATCGCCGATCTGCGGGTAGGATTGAATAAACAATTACTGGCGGGTAAGTATAGTACGCCCCTGGGTGAGATTTCGTTTACAAAGGCAGGTGAGATCGTCCAACAGGATTTCTATGTGGCGCAGATTAAGATGGATACCGATGGAACTAGTGGGAAATTTACATTCCTAAAATAATAAAATAGACGCAATTCAGATCCCCGACTTTTTGAAGAAGTCGGGGATCTGTCTGGTGATAGAATGTAAAACTATGACGGTATTTCTACAGAATTTGTTAGGCGGTTTATCGATCGGTAGTGTCTACGCTATTTTTGCGCTGGGCTACACCTTAGTTTTTTCGATCCTGGGGATAATTAATTTCGCGCATGGGGGCAGTTTTTACCCTCGGTGCTTATTTTACCTATGCGCTCGTCGGTGGAAAATTTGGCTTCAATGGCTTACTCGCAAACTTTTCGCTGGGTATCCAATTACCGTTCTGGCGCGCCGCAATTTTAGCCGCAATTTTAGCAGGTGGAGTAGCAGTGGCGATCGAAAGATTAGCCTACCGCCCCCTGAGACGAAAACAGTCAGATCCACTGCTGATGGTGGTTTCCAGCTTAGGTGTTGCGCTGGTGCTGGTAAATTTAATTCAATACTTGGTTGGGGCTGAAAACTATACATTTCCAGATGATATCTACGGGAAGATACCTACGGCGATTAATTTTGGGAGTGAGGCAAACCCGATCGCGATTCGGACAGTTCAGATTATTATCTTTGTCACATCAGGCATAATTCTCGCTGGATTGACCTATTTTATCACGGGAACTAAGTATGGTAAGGCGATGCGAGCAGTAGCCGAAGATCCTACCACGGCAAGTTTGCTAGGGATCGATACCGAACGATTTATCATGCTGTCCTTTTTTGTCAGTGGCTTCTTGGCGAGTATTGCGGGTACTCTCGTCGGCTCTAGTTTTGGGATTGCGGGGCCATATTTTGGGATTGGCTTTGGGTTGAAGGGTTTAGCAGTAATTGTACTAGGTGGATTGGGGAGTATTCCAGGCTCGGTAATCGGTGGCTTATTAATTGGCATGGTAGAATCATTTGTCCCCGATTCGGGTTACAAAGATGCAGTGGCTTTTGCCATTTTATTTATCATTCTCTTGGTACGTCCTCAAGGGATATTGGGACAGAAATTAATCCAAAAAGTATGAATGATTTTTTATCTACCTATGGCTTTCTAATTGTCTCGATGCTATTTGGCTCGATGTTAGGAATTTCCCTCTATTTACCACTAATGGCGGGACAATTATCCCTGGCAAGTCCTGGTTTTTATGCCGTCGGCGGTTACATTGCGGCAATTTTATCAACTAAAGTATTCGTGACGACGGGGATGTTTCCGATTCCTTTATTGCTGCTAGAAATGGCGATCGCGGGGATCGTTTGCGGAATTTTGGGAATTCTAGTCGGAGTACCTGCGCTACGGCTACGGGGCATTTATTTAGCGATCGCGACCATTGCTTTTATCGAAATTCTCCGCATTCTTTCTCTCAATCTCGAAATAACTGGTGGTGCAGTTGGGATTTTTGGGATTCCTCAACCATTTAATAGTCCGATCGAGTATTTGTGGATTGCCTTACCGTTACTATTATTGAGTATGGCATTTGTCTATCGACTCGAAAATATTCGGATCGGACGCGCTCTAGTGGCAATTCGAGAAGATGAATTAGCTGCTGATGCGATGGGGATAGATCCCACTTATTACAAAGTTTTAGCATTCACATTAGGCGCGATTCTCGCTGGGGTTGTCGGTGCCGTCAGTGCCCACTTTCTCAATACCTGGAATGCTCGACAAGGCACTTTTGATGCAAGTATTGTCTACTTAACTTTTGTCTTAATTGGCGGTTCGCGTAGCTTTTTGGGTGCGGTGTTGGGGGGAATGGTATTTACAGCGATGCCGGAATTGTTGCGGTTTGGAGCGGATATTCCCAATTTACCGTTATTTATAGCGCAGTTTCTCAAGGATGGACGATTGATAATTTTTGGCTTATTAATCGTATTGGGTACGATCTTTTTCCCTCAAGGTTTAGTACCTGCGGGGTTATTTAAGCGATCGTCCCAAAGAAAGATAAATCCAGATAAGATGTGATTTAACCCATTTTAGCTTAATATGTAGTGGCTGATTTAGCATCCTATTCATATCACTCGTTGGCAATAGCTCCCTGGAGAATCGATGGCATCTACTCCCCCCCAGCCTGATGTTGTGCTCACCGCCCAAGGACTTACCCGCCGATTTGGGGGACTGGTGGCGGTAAATGATGTTTCTTTTACAGTGACAAAAGGGGAAATATTCGGCTTAATCGGCCCTAATGGAGCTGGTAAAACCACGACTTTTAATCTGATGACGGGACTAATTCAAGCATCTAGCGGGCAGATGTTGCATGAGGGTGTCGATATTTCGCGCTTGCGTCCATTTCAAATTGCCAAACGGGGGATTGCACGGACATTTCAGAATATTCGCCTGTTTGGTAATCTATCTGTAATGGAAAATGTGACGATCGCCCATCACATTCAGACCCATAGTGGACTATTTCAAGGCATATTTAATTTACCACCCACACCAGCCGAAGAACGCGATATCCGCGATCGATCTTATCAATTACTAGATTTAGTTGGTTTAGCCGATCGAGCCTTCAGTGGGGCGAATAACCTGGCTTACGGCGATCGTCGTCGGCTGGAAATTGCCCGCGCCTTGGCGTTGAAACCCCAGATCTTGCTATTAGATGAACCCGCTGCCGGGATGAATCCCAGTGAAAAAGGTCAATTGAGTGATTTTATTCGCCAAATTCAACAGCAATTTGAGCTGACGATATTATTAATCGAACACCATGTTCCGCTAGTAATGGGGTTATGCGATCGGATTGCCGTGTTAGATTTTGGTCAATTAATTGCACTAGGCAATCCCGAAATTGTTCGTAACGATCCAGCGGTAATTGAAGCCTATTTAGGTAGTGAATAATTAATTAATTAATAATTAATAATTAATTGATAATGTGTTTAACATTTTAACAGGAAAATATGTTGACTGAATCACAATCTACACTGCCGATTCTAGAAGTTAGGGATCTCAATGTTAATTATGGGGGGATTCAAGCCCTGCAAAATCTAGATCTGATTGTCAAAGCTGGGGAGGTTGTTACCCTAATTGGCTCGAATGGTGCGGGTAAAAGTACTACCTTGCGGGCTATTTCGCGCATTGTTAAATCTCGCAGTGGGCAGATTATTTATAATGGGAGAGAGATTACTCATGATTATGCTCATGCGATCGTCAAGCTAGGTATTGCTCACAGCCCTGAAGGTAGACGGGTATTAACTAAGCAAACAGTACTAGATAATTTGATGTTAGGAGCCTATTGTCGTAACGATCGACTGGGTATCAAATCCGATCTAGAGTTACAATTTCAGCAATTCCCCCGACTAGCAGAACGCCGCACTCAATTAGCCGGAACACTCAGCGGTGGGGAACAACAAATGCTGGCGATCGCGCGTGCCCTGATGAGTAGCCCCCAACTGCTACTATTAGATGAACCGAGTCTAGGTTTAGCACCCTCGATCGTGCGTGAAATATTTGGGATTATCAAAAATCTCCGCGAACAGGGTGTGACAATTTTGCTAGTAGAACAGAATGCTAATCTCGCTCTCCAGATTGCCGATCGCGGTTATGTGCTGGAAGCGGGGCAAATTACTCTAGAAGGGCTTGCGGCGGATCTTTGGGCAGACGAGCGCGTCAGGCAAGCTTACCTGGGCTAGAGCGGTCAATTCAACTAGATAGCTACAAGGTTTAAAAACGATCGATCGGTTGAAAATTTTAGTGTTTTTGCAATCTCGTTAAGTTAGAATTCATGCGTGAGTTTTTTTAGTTATTAGTCGCAATTTTGTCAGTCCCGATCGTTTACCATCCCGATTATGTCGTACCATTACCCGATAGTCATCGCTTCCCGATGTCCAAGTTTCGGATCTTGTACGAGTTACTATTAGCCGATGGATTAGTTACAGCAGATCGAACATTTGCCCCTGCATTACCACCGACGGAATGGTTAGAATTAGTCCACGATCCGGCTTATATTCAGGCTTACTATACTGGCACATTAGACCCCAAAGCCCAACGGCGGATCGGTTTGCCCTGGAGTCCCGAACTAGTAAATCGGACTCGGATCGCGCTAGGTGGCTCGATCCTGACGGCGAAACTCGCGATCGAACATGGCATCGCTTGTAATACAGCAGGTGGGACTCATCATGCTTTTGCTAATATGGGTTCGGGCTTCTGTATCTTCAACGATCTGGCGATCGCATCTCGTGTCATCCAAAAATTAGGTTTAGCCAAAAAGATCCTGATCGTCGATCTCGATGTCCATCAAGGCGATGGTACAGCGGCGATTTTTCAACGCGATCCGAGTGTATTTACCTTCTCGATGCACTGCGAGATCAATTTCCCCAGCAAGAAACAAACCAGCGATCTCGATGTCCCCCTGCGGGAAGGGATGGAAGATGCGGAGTATTTAAAAACCCTGGCTGAGTATTTACCCGATTTATTATCACAGGTAAAACCGGATTTAGTATTATACGATGCGGGTGTAGATCCACATATTAGCGACAGGTTGGGTAAACTAGCATTAACTAATACAGGGATTTTTCAGCGGGATTTGCAGGTGTTGGATACTTGTATATCGAGGGGTTATCCCGTAGCTTGTGTCATCGGTGGCGGCTATGCAGAAGATATTCCGAGTTTGGTTTATCGACATTCGTTACTTCATCGGGCAGCCAATGAGATTTATGGCAGGCATAAGTTATGATTGAACGGCTGTAAAAATATCTGGATTTCAATTTTTTAGCAGTTTCAGGAGATTTTTTCTCTTAAAACCATCATTTTTAGAGTAAAATCGTAATCAGGGCAGAATAACATAAAAATTCTGCAAACAAAATAACGATGCTAATTCAACTAACTATCGAAAACTTTCTGTCCTTCCGAGATGAAGTTACTTTTAGTATGATGGGTGTTAGTAGCGATCGACAACATGCCGATCGACTAATAGAAGATGCGGCAGGTAAAGGACGACATGTAGTAACGATTGCGGCAATTTATGGTGCAAATGCAGCAGGTAAATCGAATTTGATTAAGGCTCTGAGCTTTGCCAAAGAGCTGATTTTAGAAGGTACTCGCAGCAATCGATCGATTCCTGTGGCTACTTTTAAACTGGGAGATTATACTAAAAAGGCTAGTAAGTTTGAATTCATATTTACCCATCAAGATGCTCGATATTCTTATGGATTTAAATTAAATCGAGAACAGATCATTGAAGAATGGCTTCATGCGATTCCACCTGGTAAGAAAAAAGAGGTGATGTATTTTGAAAGAATTACTTCTTCAGACAGAAAAACCAGTGTAGATTATGGTTCTCCACTCACAGGGAGAAGCTCAAAGCGCAAACAATTTCTCAAATTTATTGCCGAAGGTACGCGTCCAAATCAACTATTATTGACTGAAGCGATCGATAAAAATGTTGATGCTTTGCTTCCAGTTGCTAATTGGTTTGAACAGGTGTTAACTATTATTTCAGCCGAATCAGATTTTGCTAATTTGGCAATATTTGCACTCAGCGATCGATCTTTTACAGATTTTCTGGGTGAATTTCTTAGGCTTGCAGGAACAGGTATTGATGGGATCGATGCGAGAGAAGTCGAACTGGATTTCGATCGATATTTTCCCGCAATGTCAAAAGTGTCAAGAGATGAATTCTTTGAAGAATTTTTGGAAAGGGATGAAAATGCAGTATTGATGGAGGATACTAATGGTAATCAGTATCTTATTCTTAAAAATGAAGACAATCGACTTAAAATGATTCAGTTGATAACTCAACACCGTCATGAAAATGGAAATTTGATTGACTTCATGATGGAAGAAGAATCAGAAGGGAGTCAGCGGATAATCAATCTTATTCCAGTTTTATTTATATTAAAGCAGTCTCACGAAGAAGTAATTTTTATAGATGAATTAGATAGGCAATTACATCCGCTACTTTCTCAACTATTTGTAAAAGCAGCGATAGATTGTACGCACAAAGCAAATCAACTTATCTTTACAACTCACGATACAAATCTACTCGATTTAGACTTACTCCGTCGTGATGAGATTTGGTTTGTTGAAAAAGATCGACAAGGATCGTCGAGCCTTTATTCATTGGCAGAATTTAAAACTCGACCCGATCTAAAAATTGAGAAAGGTTACTTAAATGGTCGATTTGGTGCGATTCCATTTTTTGAAAATCCTGAAAGCTTAGGCTGGAACAGTCGAGATATAGATTCTGCAATGGAAACGATCGAGCAATAAAGCGATGGGGAAAATCAATCGAACTAGATTACTAGATCGTCAACACGATCGCCGAGATGCTAGGCTATTTATCATTGCGACTGAAGGTGCTATTACCGAAAAACAATATTTTGAGATGTTTGGTAACAGTCGGATTAAAGTAGAAGTATTGCCGACTGGTGACGAAAATCGGTCTTCACCCGATCGTGTACTCGATCGCTTGAATTCATTTAAAGAACAGTTCGATCTTCATGAAGATGATATGTTATGGCTGGTACTGGATGTCGATCGATGGGGTGACGAAAAGTTAAGTTTGGTTTGTCGTGAAGCCAAATAGAAAAATTATCATCTAGCCATTAGTAATCCATGCTTTGAAGTTTGGTTATGCCTTCATTGTAACGAGCTAAATCCCGAAGATAAAACATGCAAACAGTTTAAAGCAAGGCTGCGTAAAATTCTGGGAAGTTATAATGGTAGCAATTTAGATTTATCTCAGTATAAACCCCATCTTACTGCGGCAGTAGAACGCGCTCAAATACTACATCCAGATCTTCAGCAAAACTGGCCTCCCACAATTGGAACGCACGTCTATCGATTGGTCGAAATTCTACTCCAGCTAGCTACATAGGCTCTGACAATGCCGATGTCTGGGCTGACAACCGACAGCCAAATCAGAAATCATCAGCGCAAATAATAGAGAAAATATTTAGTTAATTATCAATAAAAATTTAACTGCCTAATGTTCAGGTGAATTCATCTATCGCTTTGATAACGGTACTTACAGCGATTTTGCCATTGTTGCTAGATATTAAGTTAAATTTTTACTCAATCGCATCCTAACCCTAAACTTGTTTGCGACAATCTAGACAGAATCGATTAGTGGACTGGGACTAAGGGAAAGATATATATGAAATTAGCTTATTGGATGTACGCTGCTCCCGCTCACATTGGGACTTTGCGGGTGGCGACTTCGTTTAAAAACGTTCATGCGATCATGCACGCGCCGATCGGCGATGATTATTTTAACGTGATGCGATCGATGCTGTCGCGGGAGCGGGACTTTACGCCAGTGACGACTAGTGTAGTCGATCGTCACGTCCTCTCGCGCGGCTCTCAGGAAAAGGTGGTGGATAATATTACCCGCAAGGATGCCGAGGAGCATCCAGATTTGATCGTGCTCACGCCGACTTGTACTTCGAGCATTCTCCAAGAAGATCTCGCCAATTTCGTCCAACGCGCATCGCTCGAAGCTAAGGCGGATGTATTACTAGCCGATGTCAATCATTATCGTTTCAACGAGATGCAGGCTGCCGATCGCACTCTACAGCAGATCGTCCAGTTTTACATCGAGAAGGGACGCAAGAAGGGCGATTTAGTTACTGAGAAGACGGCGAAACCTTCGGTAAATATCATCGGGATTTCTACCCTCGCCTTCCACAATAACCACGACTGCACCGAACTCAAGAAGTTGATGGGCGAGTTAGGGATTACTATTAATGCAGTTATCCCTGAAGGCGCAACAGTATCAGAACTCAAAAGCCTCCCCCAAGCCTGGTTTAACCTCGCTCCCTACCGCGAATTAGGGCCGATGACTACAGATTACCTCGCGGCTGAATTTGGGATGCCCTGCGTCGATATTACCCCGATGGGCGTAGTCGAAACCGCACGGTGTATTCGCAAGATTCAAACCATTCTGAATGCGGGTGGTGCGGATGTTAATTATGAAGGCTTTATCAACGAGCAAACTATCCACGTTTCCCAGGCGGCGTGGTTCTCGCGATCGATCGATTGTCAGAATTTAACAGGTAAGAAAGCAGTAGTATATGGCGACGCTACCCATGCGGCGGCGATTACCAAGATTCTCACCCGCGAAATGGGGATTCATGTTGTGTGGGCGGGTACTTTTTGCAAGCCCGATGAAGAGTGGTTCCGCAAGGAAGTTGAGGGTTTCTGTGATGAAGTTATTATCTCAGACGATCATGGCTTAATTGGCGATCGCATCGCACAAAGTGAGCCTTCAGCAATCTTTGGTACCCAAATGGAACGCCATGTGGGCAAACGTTTAAATATTCCCACGGGCGTAATTTCAGCACCGATTCACGTTCAGAATTTCCCGATCGGTTATAAGCCATTCTTGGGTTATGAAGGCACGAATCAAGTTGTGGATTTAATCTATAATTCGTTTACATTAGGAATGGAAGATCACCTGTTAGAAATCTTCGGCGGACACGATACGAAGGAAGTAATTACTAAAGGTATCTCGGCTGATTCTGACTTGGGTTGGAATAAAGAAGCTCAAGCCGAACTTAATAAAGTGCCTGGGTTTGTGCGCGGTAAAGTCAAACGCAACACTGAGAAATTCGCACGCGATCGGGGTCAAGCTGTGATTACATTAGAAGTAATGTATGCAGCGAAGGAAGCAGTTGGAGCATAGCATCTAACAGCAGATATCGATTAAAATGTAGGGGTAATTCATGAATTACCCCCTACATTTTAACCAGTGCTTAGTAAAAATTATCTCAATTCAAAGCTATGACACTTACTCAACTTTTACCTACAGTCGCTCGACTATCTCATCAAGATAAACTTCGACTGATCCATTTTTTATTATTGGCAGTAGCTAGAGAAGAAGGGTGTAGCCTTGAAACAACCGATCCCGAACATATCTTGTTAGATAAATTAGCCTCAACCGATGCAGTTGTTTGGTCGCCTCAAGCAGACGAGCTGGCGGTGCAAGCTTTGTCAGACCTTTTAACGACAGCACAAGCTAATGCTTAATGGTCAACGTTTTCCATTTGTCGAGCGCAATAGTTCAGGACAAACTGCCACTTTGCCCTATTTACCATTAACTCTTCGTAACGGCAATAATCGTCAAAAAGTGATGGCATTGTTAGATACGGGCGCAAGTGTCAATGTATTGCCCTACGAACTTGGACTACAATTAGGTGCAGTGTGGGAAAATCAAACCGTCCAAATTCCACTGAGTGGAAATCTGGCTCAGAGCGAAGCTAGAGG
The DNA here is from genome assembly GCF_041737865.1 of Chamaesiphon sp. NCBI lineage: Bacteria > Bacillati > Cyanobacteriota > Cyanophyceae > Gomontiellales > Chamaesiphonaceae > Chamaesiphon > Chamaesiphon sp. The sequence goes on along the minus strand of NZ_JBGSQZ010000327.1, from coordinate 41,429 downwards.
TTTAGTGATATCTGGAACGGTAGGTGATTTTTCACCCATCTTACTGGCGTTTGCTTGGACCAACTCGACCGATGTACCAGTTATCTTTGGGCATATGAACTTTTTTGCTGAGTTTAATGTCTGCTTTTATCGACATGAATCAGCTTTTGAGCTTTTTCCCAGAAACAAATAAATCGCCATGAATCAACTCTGGAGCTATTTAATTATTGAAGAATTGGTGAGAAATGGGGTCGATTATTTTGTCATTTCACCTGGTTCTCGATCGACACCATTAACTGTAGCTGTAGCTCAACATCCACAAGCAAAAAAAATTATCTGCTTAGATGAGAGAGCGGCGGGATTTCATGCGATCGGGTATGCCCGCGCGACGGGAAATCCTGCGGTGTTAATTTGTACGTCTGGTACGGCGGCGGCGAATTATTTGCCCGCAGTAATTGAAGCCTCGATCGATAATATTCCCCTGATTATCTTAGCTAGCGATCGACCGCCAGAATTGCGCCAGACGGGGGCAAATCAGACGATTAATCAGGTGAATTTGTATGGAAATTACCCAATCTGGCAATTCGATTTACCTTGCCCTACATCCGAAATTAGCCCCAATGTAGTGTTGACGACGATCGATCTCACCGTATCTAAATCGCGACAAGCCTCAGGTGGAGTGGTGCATCTCAATTGCATGTTTCGGGAGCCTTTTGGCTCTACAGATACACCTGTAGAAATACCTGCAAGCTTGAGTAAGTGGAGTGAGAAGCGATTCTCCGTAGGAGAGGCTCCGCCAATGCCTTATACTCGTTATGCAGCTAAACTAACGATTCCAACTCCTGACGAAATTGAGTTACTAATTGAAATCATCCAATCTACCACTAAGGGTATATTAGTTGTCGGACAGTTAAAATCGATCGCAGATATTCAGGCAGTAGTAGAATTAGCCTTGCGGTTAAATTGGGCGGTATTTGCAGATATTCAGTCAGGATTGAGGTTGCGCCGAGATTTCCCGAATTTAGTCCATTACTTCGATCGATTGTTACTGACAGATATCGCTGTAGAGTTGGAGCAGATTGACACGATCGTTCAATTGGGGACTAGGATTGTCTCATCGCAGTGGTTGAAATGGATCGAGAAATATCCACCTCAAAATTATATTGTCGTCGTCAATGATGGCGATCGTCACGATCCCAGTCATTTAGTCTCGCTCAGAATTGAGTCTGACATCGCTTATTTCTGTCAGCAGTTACCTTGCCTTCCTACTTCGGAATGGGTACAAAAATTACGATCGGCTTCAGATAGAATCAGCGTTACAGCCGCTAAATTTTTAAAAACCGCGAAATTAACCGAGCCACTCATCGCGCGAACTATTTCCGAACTCATCCCCAGTCAACATGGTTTGTGGGTATCGAATAGTATGCCGATTCGGGATTTAGATATGTTTGGTGTCGGTGCGATGGGGGCATCCGAGGCATTAAGTCCGCGCATCGGGTCAAATCGGGGCACGAGTGGGATTGAGGGTGCGATCGCATCAGCGACTGGATTTGCGGTAGGTTTACAGGCTCCAGTGACGGCGATTGTGGGAGATTTATCGAGCTTACATGACTTAAATTCTTTGGCACTATTGCAACGCAGTATCCAGCCAGTCATTGTCGTCATTATCAATAATGATGGCGGGGGTATTTTCTCCTTTTTACCGATCGCCAAATCGACTGCAATATTCGATACTTATTTTGGTACTCCACATGGTGTGGATTTCTCCCATGCAGCGGCGATGTTTAAGTTGGACTACTATCATCCTCAAACTGCTGATGAATTGATTCGTGACTATCATCAGGCATTAGTCGTTGGCGGAGCCTCTCCTGCGGAGAATCTACGCAGTGCCATAATTGAAGTGACAACCGATCGATCTGAAAATTTCCAGTTACATCAAGCTCTCAATCTAAATATTCAACAACAGTTTAAGTAATTTTTATCGATCGCAATCGATCTCTGAGAGCCGAAAATTCAGTTATCACAATCGGATTTAGCATGATTTAAAAAATATTTAAAATAGATGAAGTACGATCGATCGTCAATTAATTTAACTCAATCGACTAGATGAATCGGGCCTTGGGTGCTAGCACTAAAAAATTGACGCATCAGGGGGCTATCAGTGGTGTCTATTTCTGATGTTTTGCCATCCCATTGCACCTTACCTTGATATAGAAAGACAATGCGATCGGTCGTCCGCCTAATTGTACTATTTTGATGTGTAACCATCACGTAAGTACCACAACCAGACTGATGCTGTTGTAAGTCTCTGACCAAATCTTCAATTACTGTAGACGCGATCGGGTCTAGACCTGCTGTTGGTTCATCGTATAATAAGACTTCAGGATTGTCATCGGGATGTTCGGGATCGGACATAATTGCCCTTGCAAAACTAACTCGCTTCCGCATCCCACCTGATAATTGTGCGGGATATCGATCTAAGACATCTGCCATGCCTACCATTGCTAGTTTAGATTCTACTAGCTCCCGAATATGTTTGCGGGAAATCTGGGACTGTTGAAATAACCTAAAGCCGACATTTTCCTCGACTGTCAGCGAATCAAATAGTGCCGCTTGCTGAAATACCATCCCGATATAAATCGGATCGTTACCATCTTCAATTAACCCGCGTCGCAGTTCGCCCCGAATGTATACTTCGCCCTCATCTGGTGCGAGTAATCCAGCAACAATGCGGAGAATTGTCGATTTACCCGTTCCAGACGGCCCGATAATTCCCAAACCTTGTCCAGGATAAATATCTAAATCCATCCGGTCTAAGATGACACTCTTACCAAAGGCTTTGGAGATTCCACGTAGTTGAATTATTGGTTCCATCGGAAGGCTTTGGGGATGAAGATGCAGTTCGGGGTAGTGTGACTAATAGACATCCTGCGAAAGTCAGAGGTTAACTGTGATGGGAGGGTAGAGGGTAGAGGATAGTTCGACAGTTTGAATAGTTCAAAAAAACTTAATGTGATAAATCGGTTCAAGGTGTTAGCACAAGCCAATCTTTAATTACTTTCGCAGGATGTCTAATCTACTGAATTGTATTTTTGAGTGAAGATCCCACCCATTGCGGAGATTGCTGCTAAACATAGTAATACTGTTGGGACACCTAAAGCCGTTTCTGCCAGTCCGGTGAGTGCTAGTGGCAGACTGAGGGCGATATTAATTGCATTATTCTGGAGTCCGAATACTTTCCCGCGCATTTCTTCTGGAGTTTCGCTTTGGATGGTAGTCTGCATCGGAATGGCTACACTTGCGCTAAAGACACCCATGCCAACCAAGCACAATAGACTCAGCCACAGCGATTGGGAAAATGATAACCCAACTAAAGCCACCGCCACACCAATAGAGCCATATAAACTCAACTGAGCGCGGGAGAATTTTTGACCGATATAGTTTAATCCTACTGCACCTAGTGCCATCCCGACTCCACCAGCAGCGAGGAGAAATCCAAATTGCGAAGCTTTGATTTCTGGTAATAGTTCTGCCATCCGCACTGCAACCACCGTCATCGAAGCAATTACTGATTGCAATATCACCAGTTGAATCAGTGCACCTTTAATTTGTTTGTGCTCTCCTAAATAGCGGACTCCATCTTTGAGATCTGCTAAGACGTGCGGCTCATCTCCCGTCGGAATCTGTTTGGTTTCCCCCGTTCGCAGCAAAATTAGCAGTATACCTGCGATTGCATAGCTAGCTCCGACTAATACTTCCTTACCGATATTCACGCCCAAGCCAATACTCGCGCCGAAAGTATCTGCTAATGCTAATATTGGCTCACCGATGGCAAACCCGACAATCAGCGAACCCATTGCGGTGGTGGTGTAGAGGGAATTCGCTGAGAGTAGATTTGGCTTATCCACAATCATCGAGATTGTCGCTTGTTCTGCGGGGGCGAAAAATTGACCGAGGGTAGATACCACGAAAGTGACTGCGAGGAGAATTTCAAATCCCAAGGGTAAATTTGCCACTACTTGCCCTTTTGTCAACCATAGTAGTAGTGGCACCAGCAGCACCAAGGCACCCCGTAGCAGGTTGGTACTGACTAAAACCTCTTTCTTATGCCAGCGATCGACAAACACCCCTGCCAGAGAGCCAAATAGCACCGCTGGAATCGTATTTGCAATCAGGATCGCCGATACCCACCCACTAATACTCTGATTTTCTGATTGAAATTGACTTTCAATAATGGCAATCATCAACACTAGATAGACTTTATCAGCCAGTTGAGAAAAAATCTGTCCGCTCCACAGGATCACAAAGTTCCGATTTTTGAGCACGGATTGACTCTCGGCTGGTGTTGGCATCGTAGCAGCCTCGCCCGCCGCTACTGAGTCAGCCTGTAATTCCGTAGCTGGCTCGGTTGGATTAAATGGCAACTCATTTTCTGGTGCTGTGTCAAAATCAGATAGTCGCATTGAGTAAAGTGGTGGGGCTGTAATAACTGCTGAAACTAAAGTTCGATCTTAAAAAATGCTGGGAAAATATCTACTATTTTAACTTAAACAGTTTAGAGGATGTCGCTTTGACAGCTATTAGTGTAGCGGGTTTCCGATCGATTAGCAGTTCTCAACCCTAGTGGTTACAAGTCGATTAGGGCTGCCGATCGAATCTGAAGATTGAGGTGATAATGAATATATTGACGTAAAATTCGCTCGATCCGCCGCCAGACTCTAGCGATCTCCACATCTGAGATCGTTTCGAGGGGAAACTTATCGATTTCTAGATCTAACTTGTCGAGACTTGGATCTGATAGGTGCTGAAATAAGAGTAAATCTAGTGCGGTGAGCCGATAATTGACCATCATACTGGGATCTTGAGCTGCTACCTCTAACTCAACAGTGCTACCCGATTCAATACTAAAGCCGATCTGCCAATTGAGGGTAGTAAAGTTTGGCTCGATCGCCTGTCTGGTGATACAACAACTATATACCTGGGGCGCAATTCCTCCCAGAGCCAGCAGGTGAAAAATTCCTTGGCACAGATGCGCGATCGATGCGGTATTATCTCCTTGGTCGAGTCCATTCAATCGTCCTAAATGTAGCAGTAATAGCTGATATAAGTCCTCCTGTGGATGGTCTTTTAAGGCTTGTGCTAGGACAATTTCGGCTAAATACTGACTGGCGGCTAATTTACCTAAGTCGCCGCTGAGTTTACCATAGGTGAGGGTAGTCTCAGCTTGGGTAATCTTATCGATCGATCTACCCTTAAAAATCAGTAGATCGTTGACTATAAATAGTGCGCTGCGTCCACCCATGCTAGACTTTGACTTTCTCGCTCCTGGGGCGATCGCTCTAATTAAACCATGTTCGCGGGTGAGAATTGTCACCAATCGATCGTTTTCACCGATGGGCATCGCTTTGAGATTAATCCCTGTCGCTTTATATGTACCGCTCATGAACTGGGTTATGCTGACAAACCTTTATAATATAGACTTTTAAGATCGAGGACTCGATCGTTAATGATTCAATAATTTAATTGCTGTAGAGGGAAAGATGCCAGCGACAGAACAGAAACAAACTTTCCTCCGCAATATTTGGTACTATGCTCTACCTGGAAAACAGCTAAAAGTTGGTCAGATGTTTGCCAAACAACTACTTGGCGAACCAATTGTGTTCGGACGCACTCACAGCGGCGAAGTATTTGCACTGCGAGATATCTGTCCCCATCGCGCTGTCCCCTTGAGTTGTGGACGGTTTAATGGTACAGAAATTGAGTGTGCTTACCACGGCTGGCGATTTGATGGAGCGGGTGGGTGTACGTTGATTCCAGCTCTCAATGAGGGTCAAGATTTGGATTTGAGTAAGTTTCAAGTTCGCAGGTATCCAGTTAGGGAAGTGCAGGGAAATATCTGGATTTATATGTCCGAACAGGAACGGGGGGAGATCGAACCAACACACGAAGTGCCAGTAGTGCCTGGATTTGAAGGTGCGACGTATCAATCTGCATTGACGATGACCTTTCCTTGCTTTATCGATCATGCGGTCGTCGGCTTGATGGATCCTTCGCACGTTCCCTTTGTGCATCGGGCGTGGTGGTGGCGATCGGATGCTATCCTGACAGATGAGATCAAAGCTTTCGATCCTTCTCCCTATGGCTTCACCATGCGCCGTCATCGCCTGGAACGGCAAACATTTTTCTATCAGTTGATTGGTGGTGATGCAGAGGTAGAGATCGCCTTCGCGCTCCCTGGAGTGAGAATCGAGCAAATTATTACCAATAAAAATCGCGTCGCTAATCTGACTGTCATCACCCCGATCTCTGAGACAGAAACAGAAGTAACAACGTTATTCTATACAACTCTCGCCTGGTTCAAACCATTGCGGCCGCTAATCCTCCCATTTATCCGTACCTTCTTGGGTCAAGATCGGGACATGGTAGTCAAACAACAAATCGGCTTAAAATACAATCCCCCGTTGATGCTCATCAGGGATGCTGACAGCCAAGCCAAATGGTACTATCAACTGCGATCGGAATTCATCAAATCTAACTCAGAAAATCGCGATTTTGTCAATCCAGTCAAGTCTCAGACCTTACACTGGCGCAGTTAATCCTCATGCTCGATCTTAATCTACTCTCTCTCTGCTCAACTAAGATAAATATGTACGCCTACCAACCCTAAATCGAGATCTCCGCCTTGCTCGTCCAATAAACTTCCTCCAGCCCCACTTTAAAATCTTCAGTCATCCACACTAAACCAGCTTGAGCCACTTTACCATCGATAATAGTGACTAGAGAAAAGTTACGCAGAGTACGTTCGATCGTTGAAATAATCCGAGGACATCTTGCCGCATTGAGATAAACAATCCCATCGGGATGAACCACGATTGGCTGACGCAGACGCTCTTTAGTATGCCTGAGTCGATGGTGCATGTGACCGAATGCCACCAGCGGAATCGATTTTCCCTGAGCTTGCAGAATTGAAATGGCATCGGCTAAGTCAGGATCGCCATAATCTCCGCCAATTGTGTCGCCCCAATCTTTACCACAGATCGATTCGGGTTCGTCGCCTAGTCCAGTCGGGCCATTGTGTCCGATGATGATGAGGTGTTCGCAAGTAGCATTTTCCGCTACCTCGACAATCCGCTGGGTGGATGCAGCAAAACTATCTATACCATACCTACTTTCATAGAAGTCACTATATTTCCACTTGGGGCCACCCCAGCTAAAGGGACGACTACCGACAACCGAGAGGTTGAGTTCGGGAAAATCTAATCTGCCATAGCCAACATAACTAGCACCGAGTAGATCTGTTTGTTGCTGAACTCGGTCTTCTACTAGTGGGTCGTATGGGCTTTTACTGCGCCCCCAATCGCTGGCGGTATACCAGGCATCATGATTGCCAAAGATGGCTGCTTTGGGTAGATCTAGAGTGGCTAGGCGGGCAACTAATTCCACCGCCTCATTGCCAAAGTCACCAACTAATAATACTAAATCTACATTCAAATGTTGAAGCGCGATCTCGTCAGCAGCTTCCCATTGGTCGTGGACATCGCCAACGATCGCAATTCTAATAGGTTTGGTTAGATTCCCCAGCATGTTTTTGATTAGCACTCAATTTGCGCCTTCGACCATTATAAGGGAGAACTGAACGCCCTTGTTGCCAAGCGGATGCGATCTAATCCCTTCCCAGTGAAGAATTAGATCCTAGGGTAGTCGGTGAATAGTGGATGGTGGATGGTGGATAGTTAACTGCGCTGCCTATTTCTTGAGCGGGAAGGGCGTAATTTACGGAGCTTTGTAAGTAAAAAAGTTATTTAAAATCCCGATCGATTCCACATGTGCATCAAGATTGACCACTGGAATTGAGATATCCGATCGATAGATACTAAACAAAATCCAGTTTTGACGAGTGGTAGTTGCCGCCAAGAGCTGCCGAATTTGGGGAGTGTAGGCTGCGATTGCCGCCCGACAAGGCTCCTGAATCAAAATCCCCAGTCCGGCTGGAGCGCGGCTGCATTCGTCTCTAGCAAGATTACTAATTTGCTGGGTGGCGTAGATTTCATAAGCCACTCGATCGGGATTTGTGATGCCCAGCCCGCACAATCCAAGCATACCAAGTAAGAATAGCTGCCACCGTGTCATATCATCACCAACTCACACCAAAATTATTCTACTGTAGCTCTAGACTAATTTGACTAGTTCGTGTTATGCTCTTTTATACGAATAAAGTATGGCGAGCGTCGCCTAGTGGTTATGGCAGAGGTTTGTGGTGCCTCCACTCGCGGGTTCGAATCCCGTCGTTCGCCCTTATCAGTTTATTCAAAACAATCCCTAGCCAATGGTTAGGGATTGTTTTATGTTTTCAACAAAGCCCTAATTTCGATCGCCTACAGGTAACTTAACTGCAAACTCCGTCCAGCCAGCAGTACTAGAGACATGAATTTGACCGTTCAATTGTTGGACTAATTTTTGCACCAGGGTTAGTCCCAAACCACTACCGCTTGGTTGGGTTGGGGTATCTCCATGAGAAGATAGATCGCTACTAGGAATCCGATAAAATTGCTCGAAGATATGCGGTAGATGTTGCTTCGAGATTTCTGACTGATTTTCAATCGCGATTGTCAGCCACTCTGAATCGCTAGCGATCGATACGAGGATTTGCCCATCTATTTGAGTATATTTACAAGCATTATTTAACAACTCTGTAAAAATTTTATTCAAGCAAAACCGATCGGTCGCAATCGGCGGGATTGTTCCAGACACAGAAGTACTTAATTTTTGACGATCTGCACCAGCGCGATGCATAAATGGTTCGATCGCCGTTGGTAGCCATGTGGAGATTTCTACTGATTCGAGATTTATTTTATCGATCGATAAATCTAATCGTTGTAGCTCTAAAATATTGTTAATCAATTCTACCTCGCGGTCGCATTCTTGCTCTAGAATTGCTAAATACTTTCCGGCTCGATGTCCTGACAATAAATCTGCAATCTGCCGATCTGCATTCAAACTAGTTTTCAACAGCCGCACCGCCATTTTAATATTCATCAATGGTGCGCGTAAATCGTGAGAAATATTATTGATAAAATCATCCTTTCGATCGCACACAGACTCTAGTTCGGCAATTCGTTCGATTAGTTCGACTAGCTCAGAGAGTGTGGAAGAATTACCTCGATTAGTAACAATATTAGTAGTAAATCCTGCGAACATATTCATTGCAGTGAGTAACTGTTGACCCAACGCTTGCACCCAAGACAAGTCTTGAGAAGTCCAAATACTATTGAGATTTCCTAATAAACAAATTCTGCCCCATAATTGGCTACAATCGTTACCAAACTGAGCGGGTTGTTCTAGGAGTGGGATAAACACATATCGATCGCAAATATTGAGATTCATTACTGTCGTCATCGCCGTAAATTCAACAATCTCCCGATCGTGTAGCCGCCGATCGATCTCCGCTGCTTTTTCCGGTTCCAAACTTAACGTTAATTGTCCTAAATTTGGTAACTGAGCGATCGTTAGCCATCGATGTGATTGTGGTTGATATTGTTGAATCAACACCCCGTTCAAGACTAAAATTTCCTGAATTTGAGCGGCGGTGAGTTGACAGAGATAGGTTGAGTCGATGTGACTGCTCATGGATGATTATCGGGGTCGGGGTGATGTAGCGATCCAGTCGTGACGATAAAATTTGTTACAATACCTAATAAAAGTATGGTAAAGAGTATATGAGCGATCTACAACCAGTGGAAACAGCATTACTGGCACAACAGTTGGAGAGTCCAGATCTACGAGATCGGATGGTGGCATTAGCCTCACTGCGAAATGTTCCGGCTGATGTGGCATTACCACTGATCAAAAAAGTGCTCAATGATGAAAGCTTACAACTGCGATCGATGGCAGTGTTTGCACTAGGGATCAAAGTCACATCAGAATCTTACCCGATTTTGATCGAGATTCTTGCTAATGACCCAGATTATGGAATTCGCGCCGATGCCGCAGGTGCGCTTGGTTACTTAGAAGATATCCGCGCCTTTGAAGCACTCGTCAGGGCGTTTTATGAAGATACCGATTGGTTAGTGCGGTTTAGTGCGGCTGTTTCCCTCGGAAATCTCAAAGATCCGCGTGCTTTTGATGTGCTGATGCAAGCTCTAGACTCACCCGAAGTCGTCCTCCAACAAGCGGCGATTGCCGCATTGGGCGAGATTAAAGCGATTGCAGCAGTCGATCGACTGGTATTATTTATTGAAGCTGAAGACTGGCTAGTCCGCCAACGCTTGGCTGAGGCACTAGGACAATTACCTACTCCCAAGAGTATTTCCGCGCTCAAGTATCTCACCAAAGATAGTCAGCCAAATGTATCCGCCGCCGCCACTATCTGCCTCCAACGACTAGAAGAGTAGGCGCAACATCTTGGAGAAGATACAAAATCCATAGTGTAGAAGGGAAAAGGGCAGGGATAAAGGAACGAAACGAGCCATCCACCCTCTACCCCTAAAACCTAAAACCTAAAACCTAAAACCTAACGCCTAAAGCCTAATCATGAACGTCCAAGAATTTTTTGAATTGAGTGCTGGCAAGTGGTTTTCCCAAAAAACTAGTCAACATTTAACCTTGAAACAGTCAGAACATGGTAAATCCGATCTAACGATCGAAATTTTACCCCAGGACAATCCCCAGATCGTCAAACTGTGCCAACAAACAGGCATCGATCCCAGCTCGCTCTGGGGTGGTGCTAAATATACCTGGAAAGGCACACTTAGCTGGGATACCCAGCTTCAAAGCTCAGGCAATCAACAGGGCGAAACGATCGCGATCTTAGTGCCTGATACGCCAGCAGCCAAGACTGGCAAGCTATTTCACACCAACGGTGGTAATACCCAATTGCCCCCAGCTCGATATACGCTAGGTGATGATGATGCGCTAACTCTAGTCACAACGGCTGAAAATACCTGCGCCGAAGAACGAGTTTGGTTTGAGAGTAACAACGTCCGAGTTCGGACCACGATCGTCACACAGACTGATGGTAACTCGATCGCGTCCTTTTACTCAGAAATTCGGATGGGTGGGTAATTAGTTGATAGTTGATAGTTGATAGTTGATAGTCGCAAGCGAAAAGTGCTGATGGGCAACTGGGCGGGAGACCCGTCCAGTGGAGGATCTAAATCACTGCTATTCGGTAATTAAGTATCTCGGCTAGCTCCGTCAGCAGCATTTTTTTCACTTCTGTATCCATCTAAAGACAGATTTTGTAGATTTCTCGGTTGCGAAAATTATGTCGGAGTGTAACAATGCGGTTGGTCTATTATCGGGTAAATTTTAAAAGTACGTGCAATCTAATTTAATCGAACCAGTTAATCAGAACGGATCTGAATTTGAGCGAGAAAGGCTTCCTTTCACCATTCAAGATGTTCGAGCAGCGATCCCCAAGTATTGTTTTGAGCCTTCTACCTGGAAGTCATTAAGTTATTTCGGTCGCGATGTCGTAATTGTAGCTGGATTGTACGCGATCGCTTACAAATTAGATTCTTGGCTATTTTATCCAGTCTTCTGGTTCATGCAGGCAACGATGTTTTGGGCATTATTCGTGATTGGACACGATTGTGGTCATGGTTCATTCTCCCGACACAAGTGGCTCAATGACTTGATGGGACACATCACCCACTCATTTATTTTAGTCCCCTATCACGGCTGGCGGATCAGCCATCGGACGCATCACCATAATACTGGCAACATCGAAACTGACGAGAGTTGGTATCCAGTATCTGAAGCTAAATATCAGGATATGGCAGGATGGGAGAAGTTCCTCCGATTCGACCTTACCTTATTGCTAGCTTACCCCTTATATTTATTCCGTCGTTCTCCCGAACGTCCAGGCGGTTCGCATTTCCACCCAGCTAGTCCCCTATTTCGCAAGTCCGAAAAGTGGGATGTGATTACCAGTAGCATTTTTTGTGCAGTGATGGTGGCTTTAGTCGCTGCGGGGACATTTACCTGGGGTTGGCTGTGGCTAGTGAAGTTTTATCTGATGCCTTATCTAGGATTTGTTGTCTGGTTGGATTTAGTCACATTTCTTCACCACACCGATGATGATATCCCTTGGTATCGTGGCAAAGATTGGTACTTCCTCAAAGGTGCAATTTCGACAATCGATGTTGATTATGGTTTTATCAATAATATTCACCACGATATCGGCACCCACGTCGCTCACCATATCTTCCTATCCATCCCTCACTACCACCTCCTAGAGGCAACAGAGGCGATTAAACCCGTTTTGGGCGAATACTATCGCAAATCCAACCGTTCCATCTGGGCAGCCTTCTGGGACGCCAAGGAGAACTGTCATTATGTCTCGAATACTGGTAGTAAAATTTACTATCGCTCTAAATAGGTTTTAGGTTTTAGGTTTTAGGTTTTAGGCTTTAGGCTTTAGGCTTTAGGGACAAGATTTTAGATTTTGGGACATTAACTGCAATGTGAGTGTTCTAAATCTCCAGTACAGCTAAAAACTAAGCTGAAAATCAAAAATCCGTGCCTCAAGCCTAATTCCCAGAGCCTACACCCCTAATCTCCAACCCTAAAGCCTAACACCTAAAGCCTAATTCCTAGAGCCTACACCCCCAATTTCCAACCCTAAAACCTAACACCTAAAACCTAAAGCCTAGTTCCCATGTCTCGACGTTATTTTTTGACTAGTCTATTATCAATTTGTTTGAGTGCGATCTTATGGCTCAATGCCCCCACAGCACAGGCAATGGGTGGTAAATTACCAGCAATGAATCAGCCAGCACCAGAATTTACGCTACCAACAAATACCGGAACGGGACAAGTAGCTCTAGCCGACTATGTAGGGAAATGGATAGTTCTATATTTTTACCCCAAAGACTTCACATCCGGCTGCACATTAGAAGCGCGGAGATTTCAACAAGACATCAATAAATACCAGCGACGCCAAACCGAGATTGTCGGTGTGAGTGCTGATTCGATCGATTCTCACGCCGAATTTTGCGACTCAGAAGGCTTAAAATTTCCACTACTCGCAGACACCGACGGCAAAGTTAGCAAATCATACGGTTCCTGGATGGGGATTTACTCCATGCGGCATAGCTTCATCATCGATCCTCAAGGAATCTTGCGCGCCACCTTCACAGATGTCAATCCCACAGCCCACAGCCGAGAAGTACTCACCGAACTAGATCGACTCCAATCCGCTAAAACTTAAATTGTAGAATCGGGGCTAGAAAGCAATAAACCTCAGCCAAACACAATCATCCCCCTTCGCGCCCTTTGCGGCAAACACCAACAACCCCATCCAGATCCCAAACACCCTCCGCGCCCTTTGCGTTGAAAAAAAGATCCGATCCTAAGACCGAGAATAGAAATAAATGTCAGCTAGCGATCGACAGATCGAGACAACACCACAAAGCAGCACGACCGATAAAATCGGCTTGAATTGAGCATTCAGACGGAAAAAATATAGAATACAGCCAAATACCCCAAGGCGATCGCTCGCTCCATCAGTTACGATCGAAGACAATCGAGATCTCAGCATAATTATTGGCATAATAGCTAGTAAATACCCCCTTCACTATTAACTAGCAAGGAGAACAATTGTCATGGGCAGGATTTTTATCTGTGCGATCTACGGTGGCTATGACGGTGCTGCTGCCGATCCAGAAACCATTGGGAGTGCGCCAAATGAAGCAAGAGAAATGGTATTTTTGCGCGATCTAATCGTCCCAGAACTTCGCAATCGCAAATTTGAAGTGATCGCCGTACCTGACTTTGACAACCCTAGAATCAGCATCGACTGGATTGATAGACGGGCAAAACCAGGTGATATCGCCCTGGGTATTCATGCTGATGCTTACGCTCATTCCCAAACTAAAGGGGTGAGTACTTTTTATATAGCCAAAAATGGCGAACGCAAAAATCATGCTCAAATGCTGTTACTGGCTTTTTCCAGTCGCGTTCCAGATTTACCTAGCCGTGGGGCAAAACCCGATACAGTCACGGGGACAGGCAGTTTAGCCTTTTGTCGGCGATTGATGATTCCGTCGCTACTGATGGAAATTGGCTTTAAAATCGATAGTGACGATCGACAAAAGATCCAAGCTTATCGGCGCGAAATTGCTCTCGGGATTGCCGATGGCTTAGTCACTTGGAGCCGCGATGTCCAGATGCAAGCCGCCAGCAACAATCACACCGTACCCATACATCTAAAAGTTAATAACGAACCATACCCTGAATGGGGCATCGCGATCGATGGGAATGTCTATATCCCGATCGATATTGCAGATAGATTGGGTGTCAATCTCGCGCTCAATCCCCAGATGCGGCGCATCCGATATCGCGGCATAGTCTACATCAAAGCGATCGAATTGCGGGATCTAAATATCTCGCTCGTTGCCGAAATTGGACGTACATATAATATCCGTTCCCAACACCCATTTAGTGCAGAAGAATTCGATCGGTTGATGTCAATCGGACATACCACTGCCACACATCTCAATGATTTTCTCACAGCCAACAATCCTGAAGCTCTCGAAAAATTTCCCAACATTGCCGAAATCTATATCGAAGAAGCCAAAGCTGAAGACATCAATCACGATTTAGCTTTTGCTCAGATGTGTCTAGAAACGCGCTTTCTGACCTTTGGCGGTGCCATCTTACCAGAATTTAACAATTTTGCTAGTTTGGGCGACAGGCAGGCAGAATGGGCAAAATTCATCAATCTCCGGCTGGGAATTCGCGCTCACATCCAACAGCTCAAAGCTTATGCTAGCACCGATCTGTTGGTTCAAGAATGCGTTGCCCCCAGATTTGAACTAGTCAAGCACGGGATCGCCCCAACGATGCGGCAGTTAAGCGGTCGCTGGTCGGCAGACGGACAATATACAATCAAGATTGCCGCAGTATTACGTCGTTTGTACGAGACGGCAGGACTCTTCTAAAGTCGATCGCGACCGTACTCGATCTGCAACAAATTTTACAACTATGCGTCTTGAGAATTAGCTAAACTATAAAGTAGGCTGAGTTGAGAGCCATGCGATTCGGCTCAAAGCAAAGGAACGAAGCCAGCTAGCTGAGATTCCTAAAAGAATTGTATAAATGTGATTTGTATGCCAGAACCCCAGAACAACGCCCCAATTGACGATCGATCGGAAGTCACACCTCCAGCTAAACCTCGCACTCCTCTAAAAACACTCCGCCAAGGTAGTAAATATATCTCTTTGCTACTGCTGAGTACGATCGCTAGTTGTTCGTTTGGTTATTTAGCTGCCAAAGAACAGCTTCCCACAATAATCGAATCACCTGCCACAGCCAGTCCTCAACTAGCCAATAGCAGCAGTATTTTGGCTGGTGCAAATACCAACTTTATCACTCAAGTAGTCGATCGAGTCGGCCCAGCAGTAGTCAGAATTAATGCTTCCACCGTCGCCAGACGTTCGGCAGCAGATGATACCGAAGACCCCTTCTATCGGCGATTTTTTGGCAATCGGGTGCCTCAAACAGGGCAACAGCCGCGTGAAATCAGACAGGGCACAGGCTCCGGCTTTATCATCAATAATAACGGTCAAATCCTCACCAATGCCCACGTCGTCGCTGGTGCAACCAAAGTTACCGTCACGCTCAAAGATGGACGAACAGTCGATGGTAAAGTAAAAGGACTCGATCGAGTAACCGATGTTGCTGTGATCGAGATCGCCGAGAAAAATCTCCCCAGTATCCAACTTGGTAATTCCGAACAAATCAAACCAGGTGAATGGGCGATCGCGATCGGCAATCCCTTAGGATTAGACAACAGTGTCACCGCTGGAATCATCAGTGGTACCGGACGTACTGGTGCTGAAATCGGTGCCGCCGACAAGCGTGTCAACTACATCCAAACCGATGCCGCTATCAACCCTGGTAACTCTGGTGGCCCCTTGCTAAATGCAGGCGGACAAGTTATCGGCATGAACACCGCCATCCTGCGCGGTGCCCAAGGTTTAGGGTTTGCAATTCCTATCAATACAGCCATGCGGATTGCTAACCAACTCATCGCCACAGGGAAAGTAGATCATCCCTTCTTAGGCGTTCAGATGGTCGATCTCACACCCCAACTCAAGCAAGAAATCAACGCCGATCCCAACGCTAATCTCAAGATCGATATCGACAAAGGTACTCTAGTCGCCCGCGTCGTCAGGAATTCGCCCGCAGCAATAGCTGGAATGCGTTCTGGCGACATCATCAAGAGTGTCAATGGTAAAGTTGTCCAAAACTCCAATCAAGTACAGCAAGCTGTAGATACTACCAAGATTGGTAGCAGTGTCCCCGTCACAGTCCGTCGCAACGGACAGGATATTAGCCTCAATGTTACCCCCGTCGCGGCTCCGCCAATGACAGCCGAGCCAGAATAGACTGTAGAGCAACTTATCGATCGCACCAATCTATAAATATGAGGATCGGCATCGATTTAGAGCAACTCGATCGATGTCGATCTTTTCAGACCTCAATCTAGCACCGCTAATATTTGCTCGATCGAGACATTAGATTTTGATGTTATAATCTTATACATTCGATCGACGGGATGTAGCGCAGCTTGGTAGCGCACTGCTTTCGGGAAGCAGGGGTCGGAGGTTCAAATCCTCTCATCCCGATTAATGTACAGTGACACATTCTTTGTCACCAGTGACACATTATTGTCATGATGCCCAATTAAGTGTCATGACAATATTTTTTGTCTTTGAATTAGCAGTGACAGAATCGATGACATCTAAAAATTCATCGTAAATTTTGTAGCAATCTCGAAAGCAGTGCGCCTTTCAATCCATCTATTTTCGTCTTATTGGAACAGTAATTGAAATCACTACTTGCCGATCGGGTCGAGGGCCTGCGTATGCGTTCAACCATCTCCCCGTTGGAATAATAGTTGAAACCCTCTTAACAGGTGAGGATGGCAAGAAATTAAACTTCTTTCAACCCTCTCCTCGTTGGGACAGTAGTTGAAACTTTCCTACTATTTCCGATTAAGTTAATATGCCAACTTTCAACCCTCTCCCCGTTGAGACAGTAGTTGAAGCATCGTGCCTCCCTTTGTAATAAGGACGGACGAGCTTTCAACCCTCTCCCCGTTGAGACAGTAGTTGAAACTCTGCGAGTCCAAACCATCGCTGGTATTGGTGTCTGGCGATGATTTTGGCAAAGCTTGAAGAAACTTACCTATTTCAACACTATCGTAGCAGATTTTACTGTTCCTATAAGTATACATATGATGCTAGGTACGCATTGTATGATTTTGGCAAAGCCCCTAGTGAGTTAGACCTCACTAGAGGTCTGCCAAAAAAGATGGATTCCTCCTTGCTCGGAGGTGATTCAATAACCGCCACTATAATATGTCTATCCCCTTGTTGCTGGGTGTGCGCCTTATGTCTCCACCTAATGGTAGACAGCTTCAGGGTGGGCAGTTATTAGGGTCAGAAAGCACGTTTACCGCTGGTAAACAAACTACCCCTCACTTAACACGGTACAGAGGTTCATTACTGAACATGAACTGCGGCACTGTTGGTGAATTCGTCGTTTAATCGTCAAGGGACACAACGCTTTTCATAGGCAATTTTTGCCATCTCGCCTGCTATTTCGAGTGGTTTGGTTAGAGTTGGTTGCTTGACTATCTCAACAGGAATATTGTGTTGAGAGGCTTGTGCTTGAATACTGTCTTTGAGCCTTGCATGACTCCATCGGTGGATACTCATTCGATATTCTTTTGCATATTTCTTTTGTGCTTCGATACATCCAGGCATTTTAGCCTCCGCCCTTACCTTAATTTCTGATTCAACAATTTCTCTAATGTTTGTTAGAGCGGGTAAGACAATACTTCCAGCCTGATATTCCATCGCCAATTCAATAATGTATTTTGCTACTAGTCGATCGATATACTGCCCTAACTCTGATTCGTTAGAATTAATAACCTGATGTTTTCTTTGAGCATTTTTTCTAAGATGGGCTAAACGTTGCTTTTGTTTACGTTGACGGTGGAAAAGATGGTATTCATCTCCTAGCAATTGTTTAAAGCTACGGTAAGCAATTGCTTTGCCAGTAATGATATTAACAATCGCTACTGTAGCAGGCTTTTCTAGGGTCATGGATACACTTAATATGAGATTAGTTTGCCCACAATAGAGGGGCTGATGGGGACGAGGAAAAGGATTATTAAGTCGATCTAGGGTGGATTGCCTTCTTGTGATGAAAGCCTCTTGATTTTTAGTCAAGTCGGCTTTATCTTCCATTTTTGCGAGGATCTCCTTGACCTCGATTGCCTTCTGTTGCCTAATAACTTCTGTTCCTTCTGCTGACCAAAAGCGAGTATCTAAGCTACACGCCAAGGTTAAGCGATGCTGTTGCCAAGGCTCATCATTACCTTCCCGTTCCTGCCATGCCAACATTCCCGATCTCATGGTAAATAAAGCACTAGAGTATTTGTCCTTATTCTGCCGTTTAACCTCTTGGTCTTGATAGAAGCGTTCTAGCCACTTTAGTTGTCTTTGGTCGCAGTAAACTTTAAAAGTATGTGCTCCTAGACCGTTGAACTTAACACAGAGACGACCTTGAGAATCTTTACTCCAGAGCAAATCTTCGTTCGTACCGAAGGCAACTGGATATGGCACAGCCGGATGTTGTTGGAGTAATTGGTTCTGCCACGCCATAGCTTCACTATTGTCTTGAGGCATAGTCGATGCTGCTGTCAGCAAGGTATTAATCCATAGATCGTTGGTTAGATCCCTGCCTAACGGTCTTCTCGATTCAATTTGCACTTTCAATCGTTCTGCCTTGATTTCAGCTTTTCTGCGACGTTTTTTAAACGTATCTGGATCTTCTTCTTTCTTTGGTACTCGACATCCGTTTTTGATTAGGAAACATATTGCGGATTGGGTTAGGATATCTTCAGCTACATCATAGGCATCAAACAATTTCTGATTTAAGTTTTCTTCCTCTGATGAGTAGCGATCGATAATATCTTTGGCAACTCTGCGGATGTCATCTAAGCTGACCTTTGCTGCTTGCGCTAATTCTCGATCGCTTTTGAGCATCTGCAACCAACGCTCTTGACCCTTGAATCGAAAACGTAACTGGTTTTGCATTCGTAAGAATGACTTGTAAATATCCTCGACGTGGCTAATAGCACTGGTGTAGAAGCGACCAGGTTGACCTTGGAATCGACTATCCTGTCTGAGTTCGCCACCAAGCTTTTTAATTAAACCTGCTGTTAGCCAACCTTTTTCGCACCATTGCTCAAAATCTTCATGCTCAGAAAGCAGTCTCAACAGCTCATTAATCAGGGGCGTGTTCTTTTCTGCCATCAATCCCCATAGTTGATGGCGGGTAGATTCAGATGCGGTGAGACGACAATGAATAGTAATGATGCTCATAACGTGATAATAACATGATGTTTTTATTAAAAGCAACGATCTGATAGGGCGCGTTGAGCTAACATGACTTCTATGTCAGATCCATCCCAATGTTTAATGTTTTTAACGAGTAAGGAAGCCGCCGATATCTCTGGATGCACACTACGTCAATTGCAGTATTGGCGAGAGCAAGGAGTCGTGGTGCCAACAGTCGATGCGACTGGCAGAGGTCGCAGCGTCTTCTATACTCAAGACGATCTTGTGGCTTTGATGGTGATGGCACAGCTACTATCTGCTGGATTAGACTATGTAGAAGCTCGTGCAGGTCTTGGGGTTCTCAAGGAAAAAGAACCAGAATTTTTTAATGCTTCTACCACTAGCCGTTATTTCCTAACCCGAATTAATAATGGCGATCGGTTGGTCATCAAAGAGTTTGAGGTAGAAGCTGCTCAAAAGGCACTGATAAATGGGCAAACAGTAATTCCGCTTTGGTTAGACCAACTCCACGAAATATTAATCGATCGCATAAATTGTTTAAAGGGCAAAATAATTCCCCCTATAGAAATTGATGGCGGGCCAGAAGAAAATGCTAAAAATATCGTCGATCGAATGCTGCACACTTTGGGCTGGTCGAGAATTCACTATGAAAGGGATCTAGAAACTGGTGGCTTAGAGAGTCACATTGTTGAGGAATATCGGGTAGCAACGGGGATTGTTGATTATGCCCTGTTTGTACGTGGACTGCTAATCGGCATTATTGAGGTCAAGAGACTAAAGGGAAATCTTGACTTGGCTATGGAGCAAGCAAAACAATACTCTAAAGGCTCATTTGATGGTGTTGGTAATTGGCGAGGTTATCGGGTTCCTTTTTTGTATGCTAGTGATGGAGAAATTATCTATTTCTGTGATATCAGAGATGAGTCTAATCTCGTCGATGTACTGCCTACGTTTCATACTCCCCAAGCTTTAATTGAGTTGCTAAACAGCGATCGACCTAATTATTCAGTTGAGTAAGCGATCGAGATTAGATATTGAGAAGTAATCGCTATTCAGAAGTCGATTGTCTAGAGTCGCAAAGATTTGAGCGAAATTAGCAAGGTTCATTTTCAGAGAATTTAGGGAATATTTTAGATAACTAAAGAATAAATCGATTCCTCTGCACTCGTCATCAGCTTGTCAAGATCTGGACTTTCAAAGCTGATATTTGATATGGTGTTGCCAATGCTTTACCCTGCGATTCGGGCATATACGCCTCAAGAATATGAAAACTGTCCGTGATGCCTGCGATCTTCAACCCAATGCTCTGTCGATCAAACTC
Source organism: Chamaesiphon sp. (assembly GCF_041737865.1). NCBI lineage: Bacteria > Bacillati > Cyanobacteriota > Cyanophyceae > Gomontiellales > Chamaesiphonaceae > Chamaesiphon > Chamaesiphon sp. The sequence continues at coordinate 20,753 of NZ_JBGSQZ010000327.1, read as the reverse complement.
AGCGATCAGATCGAGCAGCTTGATGAACTAATTAAAAGTGAAGGTAATGGTGAAGCCTTCTTCGAGAAGACTTACATCACCCAAGGGATGCGGGATCTGATTGATGAAGGTCTGACCCGTTTGGCAGGAACATCGTCTCAAGCGATCTTTCACCTCAAGCAGGCGATGGGTGGCGGTAAGACGCACTTGTTAGTTGGTTTTGGTTTGTTGGCTCGGCATCAGGAACTGCGCGAAAAATACTGCGCGGGGATGTCGTATACATCAGCTTTTGAGAGTGCAGATATCGCAGCTTTTAATGGTCGTAATAGCCCAATGCACTTTTTTTGGGGTGAGATTGCTATACTAAACACGGATGAGAGCTAGACTTTTACTCTAACGGTTGAAACCCTTGTGGAGCAAAGCTTAGGCTATTGAATAAAAAGTCCATCCTGTAGCCGTTTTGAGTATAACCAACTAGGCAAAGGAGAGCAATTCAAATCTTTTTGGGAGAGTGGCCCCAAGGCTCCTGACGAAAATGACTGGCTGCAACTATTTGAGAGCGATCTACCGATTCTGATCCTCCTTGATGAGATGCCGCCCTATTTCCACATTCTAGATACTCAAAAGGTCGGCAATGGGACTGTTGCTGATATTGCTACTCGTGCCTTTGCGAACTTATTAACGGCAGCAGGCAAGAAGAAAAATGTCTGTGTCGTGGTTTCGGATTTGGCGGCAGCCTACGATAGTGGTGCAAGTTTGATTAACCGCGCTCTCAAGGATGCCAGTTCGGAGCTTGGTCGGCAGGAACGGAGCATTACGCCCGTCGATCTCGCGGCTAATGAAATTTATGACATCTTACGGAAGCGTCTGTTTGTAAGTTTGCCAGACAAGGCGGAAATTGAAGATATTGCGGATGCTTTTGGACGCAAGCTAGAAGAAGCGGCTAAGTCAAAAACGGCTAATCGGGGTGCAGAGGCGATCGCAGATGAGATTGCGGCTACCTATCCATTTCACCCCAGACTGAAAAATGTCATTGCTCTATTCAAGGAAAACGAACAGTTCAAGCAAACCCGTGGGTTGATTGAATTAGTCTCTCGGTTATTGAAATCGGTGTGGGCACGAAATGCTAATGATGTGTTCCTGATTGGCCCCCAGCATTTCGATCTATCTATTTCAGATGTGCGCGATAAGCTCACCGAGATTTCTGGAATGCGCGATGTCATCGCCAAGGATCTGTGGGACATCCAAAAATCTGCCCATGCTCAGGTGATCGATCTACAAACTGGGAAGGAATCAGCTACCCAGCTTGGTGCTTTGTTGCTGACTGCAAGTTTATCGACGGCTGTGAGTGCCGTGAAGGGGCTAACTCGTGAGGAAATGGTCGAGTGTCTGGTTTCGCCTTTGCGCGAGCCTTCGGACTTCCTATCGGCATTTGATGAGCTAGAGAAAGTTGCTTGGTATGTGCATCATACGCCGGAAGGTCGCTATTACTTCGATCGACAAGAAAACCTCACTAAATTACTTCAAAGTCTGGCTAATGATGCTCCACCGAACCAGGTGGATGAATTGATTCGCCATCGTCTGCGGGAGATGTTTAAGGCGACGCGGAAGACTTGTTATGACGATGTGTTGCCATTGCCGAAACTAGAAGAGGTAGCCGATCGAGTGCGGAAAGGTCGGGTATTATTAGTCGTGAATCCAGACTCGAAGATCCCGCCTGATGAGGTGCAGAAGTTTTTTGAGGGTTTGAGTCAGAAAAATAATATCTGTGTGCTGACGGGTGATAAGACGGCGATGGGCAGCGTGGAAAAAGCCGCCCGCCAATTGTACGCCGCTAAAAAAGCCGACGGGCGGATTCCCGCCGGACATCCTCAGCGGGAGGATCTGGAACGCAAGCAGCAGAGTTACGAGCAAGATTTCAACTCCACCATCCTCAACCTCTTTGATAAAGTATTATTTCCGATTCAACGGGCGGGGAAACCTGCCCAACTAATTTCTAAGCCGCTGGATATGACTCGTGATGGTGCTAAACCATTCAACGGTGAGGAACAGATCGAGAAAACATTAATCTCGAATCCACCGAAGCTATTTCCAGATGTCGAGCAAGATTTTGATGCTATTCGGGATAAGGCGCAAGATCTACTGTGGCCGGAGAATCAAGACGATGCCCGCTGGTCGGATGTAATCGATCGATATACCGAGCAAGCGGGGATGCAATGGTTGCCGCCCAAGGGCTTGGATACGCTCAAGACGATCGCGTGTAATCGTGGTCTGTGGGAAGATTTGGGTAATGGCTATATCACCAAGAAGCCGAAGAAGAAAATGACTTCGGTACAGTTCATTCCTGAATCTCAACCCGATGATGATGGTCGGTTACGGCTGCGAATTAACCCCCAAAATGCTGGCCCCGCGCCACGGATCTACTATGCCGAAGATGGTGTAGTTACTGATTCTAGTCCCCAACTCCAAGATCAGATCCTGACTACCAATGCGTTGCGAGTAACATTTTTGGTCTGCGACCCATCAGGCCTGTATGAGACAGGAATTCCGGTCACTTGGACGAATAAGCTCAATCTCCGTAATGAACTAACCGAGCGAGACGGTCAGCGGTTGGTTGAATTGTTAGTTTCGCCACAAGGGTCGATTCGCTATACCCTCGATGGTAGCGAACCCCGTGAAGGAACTCCCTATACTGGTGCGATCGGCATTGGTGATGGAGACGTGTTAATTCGGGTATTTGCTGAAGCCGATAGCCTGGAAGCTAAGAATGATTTCCGGTTCCCTGCCAAGGGAAATCGGGGCGTACAGGTCGATCCGGTCAAGCCGAGCCGTTTGGTTTCCCAATCTGGGCGCAAGCTTGATTCTCGGAGCAAGACCTTTGAAGGGCTGAAGCAAGCAGCGGAGAAATCGATTACCTTTGAGGGGATGACTTTGACTGTCGGGCAAGGTAGCCAGATGATGAGTATCAATGTGGGTGAGATTGCGGTGGATGCTGCTTTCATCGAAGCTTTGTTGAGCAAGGTGTTGGAAAAGTTCACAGCGGATACGCCTGTAACTATGACGTTTCGTAAAGGTCACTTTACTAGTGGTCACGATCTGAGTGATTTCGCTAGTAAGCTAGGGATTGAGTTGAAGGTTGGCGATGTGGAGCAATGAGCGAAAAGCTAACTACTGTTGATTTTGGGGCATCAAATGCGTTTGGATCTCACCTGTTCCAGGTCGAGATTCCCGCCGCCCGAAATCGATCGGTTGTGATTACCGAAGATTATGGTTATCGTGGCTTGGAAGGCGGCGTTCCCAGTGGTGAAGAGCGGGTAATTCTCACCCGTGCTACTTGGTCGGCGATCGCAGATACCGCCCGTCGGGAGTTTAACGACAGGCTCAAAGCTGCTAAAATCCTGACTGGTCGCTGGCATACGGGGATCAATCTGGTCGATCGATTACTCGGTAAGGAACTGTGTATCCTCGCATGGGCGGCGGAAATGGCGGGTGATGATAAAATTCCGATCATTTGTAGTAAATGGGCGGCTTTGCGGCCAGAGGAACGCTGGTGGCTGTTTACGATGACGGTAGCTGAGGCGGGTTTGCCCTGCGATACTCAACGCGGTTGGCGACGCGCTCTATTTTACGCGCTCTCGGATGGAGAGAAGCCGTCCCCAAGACGCAAACGCCCCCGCCCTGTCGAACTCGATTTGTTTAGTCTGCCTTTGTTCATGGATTCCAAATAACCAAAGATGGAGCGATTGAGGTCAGCGAGATATAATTTAGTAACACTCTTTGGATGTGTGTATTAATACTCATCAGCTAAATATAAGTGTTTAGAAATCTATGATTATTACTAAAGATCCTGTCTCACTTACATACTCTCAACCACTATTGTTAGATGTCAGCAATACAACCCTAACCGTCACATCAGAACAGTTCGATCGCTTATGTATCGATAATCCTGACTTGCGCCTAGAATTGACACCCGATCGAGAATTGATTGTTATGCCGCCAACATTGCCGATTAGTGGTGAAAGGAATGGAGATTTGTCAGGTCAAGTATGGTATTGGAACCGACAAACTAATTTAGGTCGAGTATTTGATTCTTCAACCGGATATGACTTCACAGCACTTGAAGGCGGAAAACCGTCACCTGATGTCTCTTGGATTGAGAAATCTAGACTAGAGGGAATTTCACTTGAAAAGTTCTTGTCGATAGCTCCCGATCTTGTTATCGAGCTACGTTCTAGTAGTGACGATCTCAAGCCAACACAGAAGAAGATGCTCGTATATGAACGGGTCTGCGTAAAAATGGGCTTGCTCATAGATCCCCAGAACAAACGAGTGGAGATCTATCGCCCCGGAAAAGAACCAGAAATTCTAGAATCCCCTATGTCTGTCGATTGCAATGAAGTGATGCCAGGGTTTGTATTAACTCTAGAGAGAATTTGGTAGGTCATTGCGGCATAATCCAAGATCGGGTAAATGGCATTGTCACTATCGGTGCGCTGGAGTTGTGACGGTTAATAATTAGATCGATCGAAGCGTGTAACCTTGACAGTCGATCGAGGTAGCCAGATGATAAGGATCGATGTTGGTGAGATTGAGGTAATTGTAACTTTCGATCGAAGCCTTTACTCTGCCTTTGTTTCTGGATTCCCAATGACCCACGCTGTTACTCCATTTTCGCTCAAAGATGCTCCTGCCCTGATTGAAAGGCTATTACCTGTGCAGAAGCTCTCGGCTGAGGCGTATAAGGAACAGATGGCAGGTACGGGCAAGACATTGACGGCTTTGGGTAGTTATTGGAAAGGGCGTAAGCCACTAATTCTGAATAAGGCTTGTGTTCTGGGTTGCTTACTGCCAGCTACTGACAATCCCACTCGCGATCTAGAAATATTTGAGAAGTTGATGGCGATGGATGATGATTCATTCTCAATTCGCTGGAAACGACGGTTTAAGCCAAAAGAGATACTAGAGAAGCTTTCGATCGATCGGATCGCTGATTATTTCATTGTGGAGCCAGAGGGTAGTTTACCAATTTCTTCACCTGTGGATTGGTCTGAACCTGAGTATGCAAAAGTGAAAGTGTCTTGGCGGGAAGATTTGACAGATTCAGAGCGGCGGTATCTGGAAGTTAAAATGTTGCCAAAAGAAACCTACCGTGAATGGATGGAGCAATCCTATCGCCCTGAAGAGGTGATGGACACTGTTCACAATCATATTTGGGACGCTGTGAACGAGTATCTTGGTACCCAAGCACAAACTTTTCCTGAACTGGTAGAACAGCTTGGTATCATGAGATTTGGTCATCGACCTCGTGTTGCTGACACGTTCTGTGGTTCGGGACAAATTCCCTTTGAAGCGGCGAGATTGGGTTGTGATGTCTATGCTTCTGACCTTAATCCAGTCGCCTGTATGCTCACTTGGGGTGCATTCAACATTGTTGGTGGTGCAGAGGGAGGACACAAACAACTTGCGGAAGATCAAAAGCAGCTTGTTGATAAAGTTCAAGTAGAAATCGATCGATTGGGAGTCGAAAAAGATGGGAATGGCTGGCGAGCTAAAGTGTTCCTTTATTGTGTAGAAGTCCTTTGCCCACAGACAGGGTGGATGGTTCCACTGATTCCAAGCTTAATTATTAGCACGAGTCGAAAAGTCGTTGCCAAGCTAGTCCCTGATGTAACATCTAAGCGTTATGACATCGAGATTAATGTTGTAGAAACAGATGCCGATTTAGCTATTGCGAAACAAGGGACAGTTCAAAAAGAAGGGAAAGGAAGAGATTCTTACCTTGTACATACAGTAAATGGAATAGATTATCGAACTAATATTGATACTTTAAAAGGAGTTTATCGTAAAGAGGATGGGACTAATGCAAACCGCCTCAGAACGTGGGAGAAGAAAGATTTCAAGCCTAGAACTGATGATATCCTTCAGGAGCGGCTGTATTGTATTCAATGGATGCGTTCTAAACCACAGAGTAAATGTAATGAGTATGAGTTTCGGGGAATTACGACAGAAGACTTGAATCGTGAAAAGATAGTTGAGATGTATATTGCAAAACATATAACCCAGTGGCAAGATCAAGGTTGGATTCCAGATATGAGAATTGAGCCAGGTACAAAAACTGATGAGCCAATTCGTACTCGTGGTTGGACTTATTGGCATCATCTCTTCAACCCTCGTCAGCTCCTTTATGCAGCGTTTGTCAATCAGTTAAGTGATGCTCGATTGAAGTTTGGTTGGAGTCGTGTACTTAATCAAAATGCTCGATTGAGTAGGTGGAATAGTGCTCTTGGAAATGATAAGGTTGAGACGGTATTTGATAATCAGGCTTTAAATACACTCTATAATTATGGAACTAGAGGATCATCGTTTGCTGGAGATCTTATACTTGCTAGCTTTAAGAATTTTCCGCTTCAAAACACCTCTAGAATTATTATTTCTGAACCTGCGAATAATATTCAAACATCAAATGATATTTACATTACAGATCCACCTTATGGTGATGCCGTTAAATATGAGGAGATTCTTGAATTCTTCATTGCATGGCTCCGCAGAAATCCACCTCCAGAATTTGCGGATTGGGTCTGGGATAGTCGCCGTTCTCTAGCTATCAAAGGTGAAAATGAAAACTTCCGCCAAGGGATGGTTTCATCATATAAGCGAATGACGGAATACATGCCGGATAACGGTATCCAAGTCATTATGTTCACGCACCAATCTGGTTCAATTTGGGCAGATATGGCAAACATCGTCTGGGCATCTGGGCTGCAAGTCACTGCCGCTTGGTACGTCGTCACAGAGACAGATAGTGCCCTGCGCGAAGGCAGTTATGTTAAAGGCACAATCCTATTAGTTTGTCGTAAACGCCTCGGACAACATAAAACCACCCGTGACGATTTGGCTTGGGAAATTCAGGAAGAAGTCGAAACCCAAGTCCAGCAATTGACTGGACTCAACCAACAGGCAAAAGGACTGTACCGCGACGAAAACGTATTTGAGGATGCCGATATCCAGATGGCGGGTTATGCCGCCGCCCTGCGCGTCCTCACCCGCTACGCCATTATCGACGGACGCGACATGACCGCCGAAGCAATTCGCCCCAGAGTCAAAAAAGAAATCACCTTTGTGGATGGACTGATCAACTTTGCAGTGGATACCGCCAACCAGTGCCTCGTGCCCCAAGGCATCGCCAAAACCTATTGGGATAAACTCAGTGGTGCCGAACGCTTCTATCTTAAAATGCTGGATATGGAAGCGCGTGGGACTAAAACCCTCGACAACTACCAAAACTTTGCCAAAGCCTTCAAAGTGCGGGATTTCAAAGTCCTAATGGGCGACCAACGCGCCAATAAAGCGCGACTGCGAACAGCCGTAGAATTTGGTCGTGCCGAAATGGGTGAAGGTGCGGAATTGTATCAGTCAGTATTACGCGCCGTCCTGTATGCCGTGATGGAGCTAGTCAAAAATCTCGACAGCGACGAGGTATTAGCTCACCTCACCCTTAATATCCCCAACTACTACGGGGATATGACTCAGCGAGAGCTAGCTGTAGAACTAGCTGATTATCTAGCCAAGCGACTGGATGGGTTGCGCCCCGATGAGGCGAGTGCGGCGCGGGTGTTGCGCGAACTGGTGAAAAATCAACGGTTGGGATAGTATCGAATACTTCAACGATTGAAATCGTTGCTCGTGTTGCCAAGTCCGCCTACGCGGACTAATTTCCTAGTCCGCGTAGGCGGACTTTGCATCGTTAGCCCCGACTTCAGTCGGAGGCGGTATCTGCGCGAAGCAAACATTCTCAACTCTGACTTAATTTAGGCAAAATGTATTATTCTAGGTGCTACTTCTGGGTACCCTAAATCTATCTGGGTATCAGCGTAAAGCATTAACCCATGTGATAATTTTGCATTCGATCCTCTACACAACGCCAGCATCTGTTCATGGAAGCCTCACCTACCAAAGTCATTCAATACTTCAACGGCGAAAAGCAAAACCTGATTCCCCTTTTCCAACGCCCCTACACCTGGAAAAAACCCAATTGGCAATCTCTTTGGGATGACTTAATGGTGCAGTACGACCTCGGTGATGCTGGTACCCACTTTATGGGCGCGATCGTCTCAGTTCCAGCATTGAGCATCCCAGTCGGAGTCTGCAAATATTTGATTATTGATGGGCAACAACGTCTGACTACAATCTCACTGATTCTTTGTGCCTTGCGAGATTGCCTTGACGACCAATCTGCCGCCCGTATTCAACAAGTCTACCTAACCAATGGCTTTCGCGAACCAGAAGATACTCTAAAATTTGTCCCCACCCAGAAAGATCGGGATGTCTATCGATCGATCGCACTCGATCGGCAAATCCCTGTTACTAGTGGCTCGATGGTCGATGCCTATCACTTTTTCAAAGATCGGTTGCAGAAAGGAATCGATGCTGATGGGGAACCAGTCATTCCAACTAAAGTATTAACGACCCTCGAACATTCGCTTCAAGTCGTAATGATAAATTTGGGTAACGATGACGATCCGTATTTAATTTTCGAGAGCCTGAATTTCAAAGGTGAACCCCTTACCCAAGCAGATTTAGTCCGAAATTATATCCTCATGCGCTTTCGCCATTCAATTTCCAATGGTGGAGAGCAAGAGGTTGTGTATTCTAAGTATTGGGAACCTCTAGAAAAAGCACTTGGTGACAATCTGACAGAATTTCTCCGTCACTACACAATGAAGGATGGAGATGATATTAAGCAAAATGGAATTTATGCAGCCATCAAAACTAAGCTAAGGAGCCTGGAAACATCCCAAGAAGTTGAAGCAGAGGTCAAGTCTATGCAGAGATTTGGCGAATTCTACGCAACCATCCTCTGTCTCAACCCAGAAGCAAACAAAGCTATTCGCGATCGCCTAGAAAATATCCAAGCCCTCAAGGTAACAGTTTCCTATCCCATTTTGCTCCGTCTGTTTAATGCTCGCCAAACTCAGACACTCAGCGATATTGAATTGGAAAAATGCCTGGGTTTGATTGAATCTTACATTGTCAGACGATCTGTTTGTAACGTAGCGACCAATACTTTAAACAAGTTATTTATCCAGTGGGCAAAAAACTTTCCAGAAGCTGGACAGTACCAATGGCTGCACGACGCGATGGCATCTGGTACCGCTGCTCGTCGCTTTCCAAAAGATACCGAGTTTGCTGAAGCATTCCTCAAGCATCCGCAGTATGGGCGTGGAACCACTCGTTTTATTTTGATAAGACTGGAGAAATCATTTGGACATAAAGAAGAGGTGAATCTCGCTAAAGCAACAATCGAACATTTACTGCCTCAATCACTCAGTCCTGAATGGAGAAATGAACTTGGTGCAAACGCTGAGGAAATTCACACTACCTTAATCAATACCTTCGGAAATTTAACATTAACGGCTTACAATCCAGAGCTAGGAAACATGCCATTTGCTGACAAAAAAGCCAAACTCGAAAACACACACATCGAGTTAAATCGCTGGATTCTTCAGCAATCACATTGGCGTGCTGCCGAAATCGAAGAAAGAGCTAATCATCTTCTCCACAAAGCCAATCAGATCTGGGCAGGCCCCGTGAGTTAAGATTTCCAAATAACATGAACCCCATCAACCGCTTCTCTTCCCGCCGCCAACGCCTCGACCATGCCTTCCTGCGCGATCGACTCAAAACAGCCAAGTCCTACAAACGGATCGCAGGCTATTTTCGTAGCTCCATTTTTGAGCTAGTAGGCGAAGAAATTGCTACTATTCCTTCAGTGCAGATTATTTGCAATAGTGAACTAGATGCTGCTGATGTTGTCATCTCCAAACACGTCCGTGAGATGGCACTGAAAGAACGCTGGAATCAAGTCCCCTGTGAAGTAGAATCGTTGCTGTATCGCGATCGCTACCGTTATTTGTACGAACTCTTGACCAGCGGCAAAGTCGAGATCCGCGTTGTACCCAAAGATCGGATCTTTATCCACGGCAAAGCTGGTGTCGTTGAAGCCGCCTATGGCACCAAAACCTGCTTTCTCGGTTCTGTCAACGAAACCAAAAGTGCCTTTGCCCACAACTACGAAATCCTCTGGGAAGACACCTCACCGGAAGGAGTCGCCTGGGTTGAAGAAGAATTTGATGCCCTGTGGCCAGATGCCTACCCCCTCCCCGATGCCATTCTCGCCGAAGTCAAGCGGATTGGCGATCGAGTCGAGATCCGCTTTCCCGATGTCAAACTTAACGAATTACCTGCTGCTGCACTCGCCGAAAGTCCAATCTATCGCGGTGGCGAACAACTTCAGCCGTGGCAGCGATCGTTTGTCACCCTCTTCCTCCAACATCGCGAAATCTACGGTAAAGCTCGCCTATTACTTGCCGATGAAGTGGGAGTCGGCAAAACTCTTTCCCTCGCTGCCAGCGCGATGATGTCCGCCCTACTCGATGATGGCCCGATCCTAATCCTGTGTCCCTCCACCCTCACCCTCCAATGGCAGGTAGAGCTAGCCGATAAACTCGGTATTCCCAGTGCCGTCTGGTTATCAAATCGAAAAGTCTGGAGCGATCCCAATGGACACATTATCAAAACACGCGGGCCAGAAGACATCACCAACTGTCCCTTTCGGATCGCTATTGTTTCTACGGGGTTAATCTTCCATGACTCTGAGGAGCGCGGGTATTTACTAGGGCGTAAGTATGGGACAGTCGTTCTCGATGAAGCACACAAGGCACGACGACGCGGGGGACTAGGAGCAAAAAAAGGAGAACCAAATAATCTCCTCGATTTCATGCTCCGCATCGGCTCCCGTACCCGTAATTTACTTTTGGGAACCGCAACCCCGATCCAAACTGAAGTAAACGAACTCTGGGATCTGCTCCGTATCCTCAATGCTGGTGCCGACTTTGTGCTAGGTAGCGAATTCTTTGGCAAGTGGGATGACTGCGAACAAGCACTACCCCTAGTCAAAGGCGATGAAAGACCTGTAGACGAGCGAGACGCTTGGGAATGGTTGCGAAATCCGTTGCCACCCGCCCATGAAGATGCCCTGTTTATGACCCTCCGGTTGCAATTAGGATTACCCCCACAAAAATTTTTCACCGATCTTGGTTTCGGCTCCCTGGGATATCTAGAACAACAAGCGATCGGCCAAGCCCTCGCCCCCGAATTCTTCAAGCAGCACAACCCAATCCTTCGTCATACCGTACTACGTCGCCGCCAAACCTTAGAAGAAGCTGGTTTACTAGAAAAAGTCGGTGTAGATATCCATCCCAATCCAGATGCTCCAGCCACCGCATACACTGGAGTCGGCTTCAGTGGTCTAGGCTTGCTCACCAATCATCCTTTCGATCTGGCGTATCGAGCCGCTGAAGATTTTACCACAGCCTTACAAAAACGCACCAAAGCGGCTGGATTCATGAAGACATTGCTCCTGCAAAGGATTTGTTCGAGTTTCGCCTCTGGTCGATCGACCGCCGAAAAGATGCTGAGGCGGGAATCCCTCGATGATGAAGAACAAGTGCGCTTACTGGATGATGCCTTGAGTGCCCTGACATCAGAAGAGGCAATGCACTTGCACACGATCGTGGAAGAACTCTCCAGACCAGAAGCCCGCGATCCCAAGCTAACAGCAGTACGTTACTTTCTCACCCAACACCGCACCGACGATCGCACCTGGCTAGAGCATGGCTGTATTATCTTCAGTCAGTACTACGATACCGTCTACGCAATGGGTGTAGAACTAGCCAAATTACTGCCCAACGAACCGATCGGTGTCTATGCTGGTGCTGGCAAAAGTGGACTATTCAAAGGCGAAGACTTTACCTCAGTAGAACGCGACGACATCAAAAAAGCCGTCAAGGAAAGGAGCATCCGCTTAGTTATCGCCACTGATGCCGCCTGTGAAGGGCTAAACCTCCAAACCCTCGGTACGCTGATCAACATCGATCTACCCTGGAATCCCTCCCGCCTAGAACAACGTTTAGGCAGAATCAAACGCTTTGGTCAATCGCGGCGCAATGTCGATATGCTAAATCTGGTCTACCACGATACTCAAGACGAGCGAGTCTACCAAGTCATCTCGCGCCGCATGAAAGACCGCTACGATATTTTTGGTGGATTACCAGACTCGATCGAAGATGACTGGATCGAGAGTATCGAAAAGCTAGAAGACATGATGGATGAGTATATCCACCTCCGCCAAAAAGCCCGTGATGTCTTCGAGATCCGTTATCAAACCACGATCGACCCTGACAAGGATCGCTGGGAACTCTGTTCGCGGGTACTATCACGCCGAGATGTAGTAAAACGATTATCTTTGCCTTGGGGTTCTATTTCTAGTAGATCTTAAAAATAGTTTTATTCAATTAGATTTCCCCAGTTCTCGAAATTGATGCGATCGCTTGCATATCAATAACACAGCTCGATTTGGGTACTATCAAGACAATGTGTTTCTTTACTTTATGCAGTCCTCATCTAATTTTTTCAAGCCCTGGATATATGTATCAAAGCCGTGGTTTCAATCACTTTTGTTAGTAGGTTTTTTGCTATGGACTTCTATCCTGAGTATAGAAACTATCAATGTCCAGAACTCTTGCCATCCAATGTTCGACTGGGATCGAAAACTGGCAGCATCATGCCCACCAATATCGAAGACTGTTACTGAACCCATCAATTCTGCTGGCGAAGCCGTTACCAAACCCGTTGTTAACAGATGTACGGAGCACTGCCCTGAACCAGATCCTAAACCTAAATTCGACCCCACGGCTGTTGGCGTTGCAGCAGGAGGAGTAGCTGCCGCGATTGCCACGATTGCAGGCGCACCTGTTTTTGTGACTGTTGGAATCATGATTGTTGTTGGGCTTATGGCTAAGAGTGTTTTGGCATTAGCGAAATAATTGCCTTATCTTGATTATTTAGATCCAATCTTTATCAAATTATTCACTATGAATTCATCTTCTGACAGCACTGAATTATCTCCGATTGTTCCTCATTCTATAACTACTGACTCTCTCAATACAGATCCTAATATCACAGATAAAATAGAGATATCCTCTGGATTTGTGCCAAAGATATCTAATGTTTCTGTGAGTAAATCATTTGTCGCTGGGCTAATTTTTATAGGTCTTGCAGCTACTTTTTTCGTTTTTACCAAAGGTACAGAAATTTGCTTTTGGAGCGATTGTAGTAACACGAACACTGGCCATACAGGTGGTCAAATGGGTGAATTTTGGGCATTTGCAGGAGGAGCAGGTACTTTGATGGTACTCACTACATTAGTTGGAATGCCACTTTTGCCTGCGGTTGCTGTATCCACAGGTGTTTGGCTGTTAATGCAATATTTTCATTAAGTTAACTTTCTACAGGAGCAATTAACCAAAATTATGATTGAACTTTGCAATGTATCTAAGACCTTCAGTAAGGGCTTCTCAAAAAAAACTATTCTACAGAATATTAATCTAAATATTCATCAAGGTGAATTCGTTATTCTCAAAGGGGAAAATGGAGCTGGAAAATCAACGCTGCTAAACCTCATTCTTGGAATTATCAGACCGAGTAGTGGTGAAGTTAGTCTGATGGGACTGCCACCTCAACTACCTGAATCTAAAATTCACATGGGTGTTGTTCTACAAGAAGCTAATCTTCCCGAAAATTTAAAAGTAAAAGAACTGGTGCAACTTGTAAAAAGTTACTACCCTAATTCAATCTCTGTTGACTCCTTACTCAGTAAAGTCGAACTTCTTGAGATGCAAGACGCATGGGCAAGCAATTTATCCGGCGGACAGAAACAGCGGCTATATTTTGCGCTAGCTTTAGCTGGAAGTCCAAATCTCCTGGTTCTTGATGAACCTACTAGAAACCTTGATGACAAAGGCTATGAGGAATTTTGGCAGCAAATACGCCTATGTCGAGAACAGGGAGTCACAATTTTGATGGTGACGAATAATAAATCTGACTGGAATGTGTTGGGGCAACTGGCTACCCGCACAATTACGCTACACAAACTGGCAGAAGCACCTAAAAACTGTCAACTAGCGGAGGATAATCTGTCAAGCAATCTGCCAACAACAGTCACTCCAACTGTAACCAGTGTTGCAAATCCAAACCACGAGCGTATTTCACGCTCTCATCTGCTGCAAGTATTTCAACAACAATTATGGGTAGAAATACTTCAAATTTGGCGTACTCCTACTTTCTTAATAGGAATTTTATTGTTTGCAACTGCATTATCAGCAACCTCTAGTGATAAAAAGTTTTTGATTGGCTATAGTGGTCTAGTACTACTCATAGTGGCAATCGAGCGACTTGGTAAGCGCGTCGCCATCGAACGCACAGGCAAGTGGCTAAAATTTTTACGAACAACTCCTCTGCCGCCTGAACTATATGTAGCAACAAAAATTGTTACTGTAATATTGTTGTGTGCGATCGCGCTTCTACTAATGTTAACAATAGGTATATGGCAGCGCGGTATTCAAATAAGTATCACAGCAGAAATTACAATTTTTGCAAGTATGATTTTAGGTGTTATTCCTTTTGCGATTGCGGGACTAGGGCTAAGTTATTTAGTAAATCCCAAAAGCTATGACTCAATTGTTGGGTTCTCAATTCCGATTGGGATAATGACATGTGGTATGCCGCTATCTTTGGGAGTATCTCCATTCATTCAGGAGTGTATTGAAACCGTGGTAGCGTTTTCACCGTTCTATCATTATGGACAGTTGTCTCTCTGGGCATCTGATTCATCCTTATATGATGGTCATCTTTTATTGCATTTAATCTGGCTACTGTGGGCAGGAATTGCCTTTGGGTTCATCACCATTTGGGCATATCAGCGCGACTCCGTTGTTCAATAGGGTAAAGTTTTTAATTAACTTAGTGTAGAAAAAACTTAAATCGTGGTGTCTTATGTCGTGATTTTACTGCCAATCATCACACGATTAGAGCTGCCAAGGTTAAAGGGAAACTACCCATAAGATAGTCAAGCAGATAATCATAACTGGTAAGTTCTTTGCTAGTATGATTTCTGCCACTTTGTCATCTCAATGAAAGATAATCTACAGCGATTACATTGCCCATCCTCCCATAATGCCGGAATAGGAAACTTAGCCTGACAGTTACGACATTTTGACAATAACCGCAACTGATGTCGATCGCATCCTCCCGTTGATTGATACTGCCATTCCAGCCGATGATAAGGCTCCTCCTGATAACAAGCCCCACATAATCGAATCGGTTCGCACTTCATCTTCACTCCCTCTGGAGCTAACATCTCTCTGAGTCGCTCCGATGTTACCCCAACCACCTCCGCAACGGCAGCCAACTCCGCATCTGAAGGAAAAGGATTGAGATGAAACCGCTCCCATCGCGCAATTACCGCCCCTACTCCCGCCAAATCCCCTAAAGCACTGGGCGACAAATGATTTTGCTGCCGAAACCGCCCCAAAAAGTGACTTAAACTCTCCCCAGCAAACGGTTCAACTGGTAATAACCAAAACTGAATTTTAGTACTCAAGTATATTCCCTCGCCACTTCCTGCAAAATTGAGAATTCAATCTTTTTATGCCCTCTCGATAGCGACTTAATCGCCGCTTCTCGCAAGATCTCATCCAATCTACCGATATATCCCCCCGTCGCCTTTAACAGCAATTTTTGAGTATCCACCTTGGCTAAATTAGACGGTACAGGTAAAGCAATTACCTTGTTTTCCCAAATAACCACCGTATCCTTAAACTCCTGTCCCAGCAGCTTTCCAAACCTTCTCTGGGAACGAAATCGATTGTGGACTTGCTCATCTCGCTTGATGACAGCATCCAATCGATCGGTACCCACCAACACCACAGCAATCCCCAATTTGTCACTAATATCGCGCACTTCAGGAAAAGTATCTGGCTGCACCCGATCGGCTTCATCTACAATCAGCATTTCGACTTCACAAGCTTTAAGAACATCCATCGCGCGACTCCGAAAATCTGAAACAGTCCCCTTGACAGCTCGATATTTAAGGTATTCAAGAATCGATGTAAAAAAGTCCTTCGAGCCGCACTTCGATGGTGGCATCAGATACACCACCGGAACTACCGGAGTCTGTCTACCTGTCTGCTGAGGCTTATTCCGCAACATATATGATTCACAAGCGATTGTTTTCCCTGTCCGAGATTCCCCGACAATCCGACAAGATTGACGCGCTTTCCGCTTTTCATCCAGCCACTCATGTAACTCTCTCACATGAGCCAAAGGTAAGACGCTCCGACGATTTAAACGGTTAATTTCTGCCTGTACCCACTGCCCATCGATCGGTAAGTCGCCTAATTCGGTCGCAATTTTCTGTGCTTCACTCATTTGTTACCACCCATAATCATCACGCATTTTTTCGTAATCCCAAACTTCCATATCGTCGATGGGGATTGAACTTACCACTGGCACTGAAGTCTGTTCGTTGGTCGCAGACCTGCCTTCGGCAATCGCGGTTAACTCAGCAGCATCAAGCTTCAAATTACCCGTCTGAATTTCTTCAACAGTTTTGGTAACTGTGGCGGCTCTTTTATAAACTTGCTCATCTTCCCGTCTTTGTTTGCGACTAGGCTTACTCGTCGCTTCTCGATCGACACTGCGATCGATTACGTCGTACAAGATTGCCTGATTGGTAATGCTTTTCCCCGCAGATCTCACCCGTTTAGCACTGGCTTTTGCCTCATCTACAGACAGTTGCTCCGTTTCCAAATCGTGAGCGTGAGCGCGAGTCAAAAACACCTCTTTATTCTGTTCCTGGTGATAGATCCAAATCGTCGTAATATCTCTGGGATCGTAGCGAATACTCACAGTTTTACCTGCATACCCAGCTAAATACTCACCCTGGTACATCACATTCTCAAACTGAACATTCCCACCCCTTTGCACAGTTCGCCGAATGGTTTTCATCAGACAAATATCTAACTCTCGCTCTGAAATCAGCGGCGGATCGCCAATCAGTCCAGACTCCCACCGTTGATTACGAGTCTGATCTCCCATCCGCGCATCTAGAGCTTGATTGTGTTTATCGACAATAAACCCCACAATTATTCTTTCGATATCTCGCAGCGTTAACTGGGCATCCTTTTCCGCATCTTTAGGTCGTTGTTGTACATTCGACCCGGTATACCCTGGTAATGCCCTCAACACAGACTCATTCAACGTTCCAAAGAATCGCTCCACAATCCCACCTTCGGAGGGTCGATCTCGTAATTTATGGACAAACCCCAATTGTGTGCCGATTTCTGTGATGTGATTCGATCGGAAATCCTTTCCACCATCGGTGAATAAATACTCTGGCTTCCCATAAGTAATCCACTCAGTATGCAGTCCATACTTTGCCTCATATACCTTGGGTAAAATAGCATGACGTAAAGCCAGTGCCACCACCTGAGAACTCGGCGCATCGAAGCCGACATTAATACCAATCAGAGCGCGAGAATAACTATCAATCACCGTCGTCAACCACGGACGACCGATAACGATTCCATGTCGATCGACTAGCATCACATCCAGGCGAGTATGATCCGATTGCCAGACTTGATTGCTGTGGTTGATATCTAGGTTATATCCATCACGAGTCTTCACCGATAAAGTCGAACCTCGCCACCCTGGAGAACGAATACTCTTAACTTCGGCTGCACGTTCCTGAATCGGTGCGATTACTCTCAGTACTGTCCGATAACTAGGTGGCTCATTGTCATTGAGTTTGATAGCTTGTGCTTGCACCTGAATAGCGACTTGCTTGGGAGTCATCCGCCGACTACCCTTGTTGCCTGTTTTATAGGTATTAAGGATAAACTCTTGCCAAGATGTGCTAATCCGATGTTGACCTCGATCGGCTCTTTCTGTTGTAATTAATGCAATCAGTCCTTGTTCTTGGTACTTTTTGAACAACCGTTGAACCGAGCGCACCGATATATCTAGTTTCTGCGCCCCATCTCGTAGCCGTTGACCATAGGTAACTCGATCGCACGGTTCGAGCAAGCTTTGTATCACTTCTAGTTTGACTGCCCCTTCAGGGGTTAATTCAGTAACAATCGTCTGTTGCTCTGGTGCTGACAATGATTCAGGATCGGCACTCTCGACAATCACTTGTTCTTTTATTTCCATCAGTGAGCCTAGTAAACGTAATCAATTTATAAAAACATAATGTTATTATAGCTTGAGTTAAATAAAGCGACAACTAATCCGTCATCATGTCGATCTAATCCTGAAACAGAAAATGACACATAAAGTGTCTCTTTGCTGAGAAACGACAATTAATGTGTCACTAAGTAAATAGTGAGTTTTTGATAAGATAATGACGTAACCTATACAGGACAAAGCTTAGAGCTGACGACGCTAATCTGTCATCACGTCAGTTAATAAGTCACTGTACAAAACAACAATAAAATAGGGCTTCGCCCCGCCAAAGGCGTACGGATTAAAATCAGGAGAGTAAGGTGGCAGATATAGCAGTAAGCTGTCAAACATTTAAAACACTCTTTTTGTCCTCTAGAACCTTTGCTGTAAGGGATTCAGTCAAAAGATTTAGATGTAAAACAGCTTACGAACTTACAAAAATTTGCGATCGAACCCGCCACAAATACAGTAAAATTGAATATCATAAATTAAAAAAAATTGAGAGATGGCAGCATATTCAATTGATTTATGAAAAAAGGTATTCAGTGCTTGGAAAAATAAAGAAGGTTCGCAGCGAGAAATAGCAAAAAGATTTAAAGTGAGTTTGTCCTTCGTTAGAGACATGCTGCGTCGTTACCGAGAGACGAATAAAATTGAAGCTTTACCACAGGGCGGAGATAGGAGATTGAAGCTGAAAGTCGAAGAAGAAGAATTATTGAAAAAAATGGTGGCTCAGACAAATGACATAGATCTCAGAGAAATTCAAGAATTAATAAAACATAAAATAGGACTAGAGATCAGCCTGTCGAGCTTGAGTCGTAACCTTAATCGCTTAAATTTGGGACGTAAAAAAAAACGCATCCGGCGACAGAGCAACTAAGTGAGCGAGTCCAGAAGTTGAGATATGAGTGGAGAAGTTGGCTCGATCCGATCGACATCAGAAACCTGATATTCATTGATGAGACGGGCGTGAACCTGGGGATGAATAGACGTTATGGCAGAAATTGCTAAAAAATTAATTGAATCTGTCGGTGCTCAGGTTAAGTTTTTGCCTCCATATTCACCAGATCTCTCCCCAATTGAGTTATGTTGGTCAAAAATAAAAGAAATTCTTCGCTCGGCAAAAGCCAGTACTTCTGCTGGTCTTGATGAAGCAATCTCTTTAGCCTCGGCTATTACTGAAGAAAATGCTCTCGATTGGTTTAATCATTGTGGTTTGTGGTTTACTTTTTAAGTCGGTTAGATAATTCTGAGTGTGGCGGGTTCGATCGCAAATTGCTGTAAGTTTCTCTGCTTCCTTGCTTCCCAAGCTGAACCGAAAGTTTCTAGTGTATTTTTATTCCAGATGCGGGTGGCGATCGATTTATTCAATCCTAATTCTGCACATTCGGCTTTGGCTGCTTGCAGGATGGGATGATCTTTGTTGAGGGAGTTGTCCCAAGAAACGATTTCTTTGCCTTGGGTGCGGAAGTCTTCGACGAGGAATTCGGGTGGATCGCCTGCGCTGTAGTCGAACGGGCGATCGTCAAAGTAGATTTGGAAAAAGTAGGATCGATAGGCGTATAGATTTGGTTTTAGGGGGTAACAAGATCGAGCAATTCCACAATCTGTTTACATATATCCTGGAAGCTATTGATTACCTCATCATTGGTAAATTTCATTATCCGCAACCCATGTTTTTCTAACTCGTTGGCGTAGCCTTTCTATAAGAGAATCATTTTTTCTGCCTTGTAAGTTTGGGCAGATTCAGAGACATGAACTGCACCATCTATTTCAGAAGTGTTGAATGATAGTAACAACTGGTAAAAAATGACCCCCATTCAGATAAAATGGAGGTGATTAAAAACAAAAAACTAGTTAGCATGTTATCAAATTTTCCGAACATAATCAATAAATTCTTGGGCGACCTTCCCAAAGATGATTATCCAGTGCTGGACACCTTCAAGTTTGTGTCATGCTGGTTGAGTTTTGTAATGGATCAAAGTCAATCCAGTATGAGAGATTTATTCAAGAGGTTGGATGTTAGAGGAATAGATATGGACATATCAACTTTCTCGAAGGCTATCAAAAATAGAGATCCAGCTGTATTTCATGATTTATTTTTAAGATTAAGAAGTGAGCTGAATAAAAAGAAAAATATTGACCCGAATCTAGTATTATTTCCAATTGATTCAACGATTATATCCTTGACTAGTAAATTGCTATGGAAAGAAGGATATCACCAAGTTAAACTATTTAGCGGTATTAATTTATTAACAGCAGAGCCAGGTGGAATATTAATTCATTTTGGACAAGGACATGACAGTAAATATGGAGAAGAAACCATAGCAGCGACACCGAAGAATGGAGTCAACATAATGGATAGAGGATTTTGTAAGCTGGAAAGAATCAAGGATCTAATTCAAGATAAAGAGCGATACTTTGTCTTGAGAATAAAGAATGATATGAGTTTACAGATGCAAGAGAGTGATAAATTTCTAGTAGGGACAGGAGCAAAAAAGCGGAGTTGGGTCGGTCGGGAAACCCGATTCCTGACAAGTTAAGGTTTTCGATCGAATGTCAACACCTACATATAGCGTAATTGTCGGTTCAATCGCACCATATATCAAAAATCTCGATCGATAGTGCTAATGTATTCAATCGCTGAATGTCCG